>DFWY01000073.1:0-11970 GCA_002381615.1 Polaromonas sp. UBA4122
ATCTGACAAGCGCAGGCGAGTCGGGATCAATGGCTCCACGCGCTTCCAAATCTCTTCAGTGACTTCCCATGATTTCGCTTTTGTCATCATCCCTCCACACGCGGTCGTCGCGCATGGAAGACCATTATCATTTATTTACGGATAAGTTCTTAATCCCCATACCCGCCCCGAATCCGGCAGCCCGATTTACCGCGTCGACATGTCCTGCCTTTAGCTCTTCTTTCGCTCTTATGTTGGCCCTGCCTTCTAACCGCCGCCCCTCTCCATTGCTGTGATGCACTATCGTCACAAAGGCCACAAGGTCTGCGCCTAAAATCACTTCAGACCCGCCCCGTTTATCGTGGCCTCCTGTTTTTTCGATATTGTCCCCGGAGTTTTCTCAATGACCGCTGCCCTTCCCGGCCACATCGAAGCCGCATCCCCCCACGTGATGAACACCTACGGCCGTCTGCCCATAGCGCTGTCGCATGGCCAGGGTTGCCGCGTCTGGGACGTGAATGGCAAGTCCTACCTGGACGCCTTGGGCGGTATTGCCGTCAATACCCTGGGGCATAACCACCCCAAGCTGGTGCCTGCCCTGCAGGACCAGATTGGAAAGCTCATCCACTCGTCCAACTACTATCATGTGCCGCTTCAGGAAACGCTGGCGGCCAAACTGGCGGCGCTGTCCGGCCTTGAGAACGTGTTTTTTTGCTCAACCGGACTGGAAGCCAACGAGGCTGCACTGAAGCTGGCACGCAAGTTTGGCCACGACAAAGGCATAGAAAAACCTGAAATCGTGGTCTATGAGATGGCCTTTCATGGCCGCAGCATTGCCACACTAAGCGCGACGGGTAACCCCAAGGTGCAGGCCGGCTTCGGCCCGCTGGTCGAAGGCTTCATCCGCGTGCCCCTCAACAATATCGAGGCCCTGAAAGCTGCCACCACTGGCAACCCGAATGTGGTCGCCGTATTCTTTGAAGCCATTCAGGGCGAAGGCGGCGTCAACAGCATGACGGACGAGTATCTGCAGCAGGCGCGCAAGCTCTGCGACGAACGCGACTGGCTGCTCATGATCGACGAGGTGCAGTGCGGCATGGGCCGCACCGGCAAATGGTTTGCGCATCAGTGGGCCGGTATCAAGCCCGATGTGATGCCACTCGCCAAAGGGCTGGGTTCGGGCGTGCCAGTTGGCGCGGTGGTGGCTGGCCCCAAAGCCGCCCATATCTTTGGCCCCGGCAACCACGGCACAACCTTTGGCGGCAACCCGCTGGCCATGCGGGCCGGCGTGGAAACCATACGCATCATGGAAGAAGACGGCTTGCTGGCCAATGCCGTCAAGGTGGGTGACCACCTGCGGGCAGCGCTGGCCCGCGAGCTGGCCGGTGTGGAGGGCTTCAAGGAAATCCGCGGCCGCGGACTGATGCTGGGCGTTGAGCTGAGCAAGCCCTGCGGCGAACTGGTCAAACGCGCCGCCGACAACGGCCTCCTCATCAGCGTCACAGCCGACACCGTGATCCGCCTGGTGCCTTCGCTCATCATGACCACGGCGGAAGCCGATGAAGTCGTGGCCATTTTGTGCCCACTGATCAAGCTGCTGCTGAAAGAAAACGCATGACTATGGCAATTACCCCGACCCCCCTGAAGCATTACCTCCAGTTCAGCGACCTGAACGCCAGCGAGTACGCCTACCTGTTTGAGCGCGCCGCGCTCATCAAGAAAAAATTCAAGGCCTACGAAAAGCACCAGCCGTTGATTGACCGCACGATGGTCATGATTTTCGAGAAAGCCTCCACCCGCACCCGCGTGAGCTTTGAGGCCGGCATGTACCAGCTTGGCGGCACTGTAGTCAACCTCACCACCGAAGGCAGCCAACTGGGCCGCGCAGAGCCGATTGAAGACAGCGCCAAGGTCATCAGCCGCATGGTCGATCTGGTGATGATCCGTACCTTTGAGCAAACCAAGATTGACCGCTTTGCCGAACACTCGCGCGTGCCGGTCATCAACGGTCTGACCAATGAATTCCATCCCTGCCAGATTCTGGCCGACATCTTCACCTACATCGAGCACCGCGGCTCCATCAAGGGAAAAACGGTGGCTTGGGTGGGCGACGGCAACAACATGGCCAACACCTGGCTGCAGGCCAGTGAACTCCTCGGCTTCAAGGTCCATCTCAGCACCCCGGGAGGCTACGAGGTGGACCAGTCCATCGCGGGGATTCGCTCGGCCGAGAGCTATAAAGTCTTCAGGGACCCCATGCAGGCCTGCGCTGGCGCCGACCTGGTCACCACGGACGTGTGGACCAGCATGGGCTATGAAGCGGAGAACGAAGCGCGCAAAAAGGCCTTTGCCGACTGGTGTGTAGACACCGAGATGATGCGCGCCGCCAAACCCGACGCCCTCTTCATGCACTGCCTGCCCGCGCACCGTGGAGAAGAAGTCGAAGCCGACGTGATTGACGGCCCGCAATCCGTGGTCTGGGACGAAGCGGAAAACAGAATGCACGTGCAGAAGGCACTCATGGAGTTCCTTCTGCTCGGACGGGTCGAATGAAATTCGGCCTGGTGGCGCGTTAGCGCCAGCATTCTGTTTCGGCGCAGACTCATGTGCGCGCAACGCACCTAAAGCGGCGGCGAGCCGCGTGCCGTAGCCAAAACTGCATGCATGTGCAGAAGGAACTTATGGAGTACCTTTTGCTGGGCAAACTCAGCTAAAGGTCAGCGCAGCGCACGCAGTGAAAAGCGCGGGGGTTTAACTATCTAACCACGCCCCACAAACGGCATCTTCGTGGCCATGATGGTCATGAACTGCACGTTGGTGGACAGCGGCAGCGCCGCCATGTGCACCACCGCATCGGCCACTTCCTTCGCGTCCATCATGGGCTCGATGGCGATCTCGCCGTTGGCCTGGGGAACGCCTTTGGCCATGCGCGCCGAGAGCTCCGTCATTGCATTGCCGATATCAATTTGCCCGCAGGCGATGTTGTATTTGCGGCAATCGAGCGATATCGATTTGGTCAGGCCCGTGATGGCATGCTTGGTGGCGGTGTAGGGCGCCGAATTGGGCCGTGGCGCGTGGGCCGAAATCGAGCCGTTGTTGATGATGCGGCCACCCTGCGGCACCTGGTCCTTCATCATTTTGATGGCGCCCTGTGCGCACAGGAAGGAGCCGGTCAGGTTGATGTTGACCACGTTTTGCCACTGCTCAAAACTGAGGTTTTCAAAATTGACCGGCGGCGCATTCACGCCGGCATTGTTGAACAGCACATCAAGGCGCCCAAATACCTCTTTGATTTTGGCAAACAGGGCAGCGACCGACTCGGGCCGGCTCACATCGGTGGCTACCGGCAATGCGCGCTCAGTGCCCGACTCTTTGGCGACTTCATTGAGCGGCTCAATCCGGCGCCCGGCCAGTACCACGCGGTAGCCCTCACGCAGCAGCGCCAGCGCAACCGCCTTGCCAATGCCGGTGCCTGCGCCGGTAACGAGTGCAACCTTGTCGTTCGAATTCATGTTGTGCCTTTGTCTCTGTATGTAGATGAAATTGAGTAGATGAAGCAGTCAATCAACCGATCAATCAGTAGTCGATCACTGCCAGCCCTGTGGATTGTGCCCGAGCCTCACTGGCGGCGCTTCTTTTTCCTGGTTCAATGAAAAAAAGTCAACAACAGATTTTCTCGTTCCTTCCGCTGAAAGGCTCCCTGCGAATTGGGAAGTGGCTACAAAGTGGGTGTCACGCCGACGCACAGTGTGGTTAACCTCGTGAGCAATGCGCCTTGACCCTGACCCAGTTCCCTTGCCGCTCAGAAATTGGGATTCCCGGCTTTTGGTTGTTCGACAAAAAGGGCTCAAGCCCGGCATGTCGAGCGACCTCGGCGGGAATTTTGCTGCAGTGACAACGTCAGCAGTTCCCGCAGAGGGCGTTCTTTACGACACAGCATCCGACCTCCAACGCATCAGCACCCGATGGCCGCGTCGAGCGACTTCCCTGAATTGATCCCTCATTTCCTGCGGGATCGCATACAACTCGTCCAAGGACATCACCACCAGTACCGAGGTGGCGGGTGGCTTGGTGATCAGTTCCGTCAAGTCTGCCAGCCGCTGCGCTCGACCATCCGAGTAGAAGGATCCCGAGAAGGGAACCTCACCAAGGAAAAGCAGCGGTTCACCCGGCTGCGCTTGCGCCCGGTAGTCCATGACCAGTGACTTGGCGGACTTTTCAGTCGTATAGCCGCTGTTCAGTATCCAACCAACCCAGACTATCAGCATGGCGGTGCTTACCCATACGCCAGCCACAAGGATCCACTCGGCTCGCTTGTCCATGCTTGGCTGTGACGTCCATTGGGCCACCAAGATAGCCAGCGCTGGCAAGGCCGGCAGCACATAAGTCCACAGAATGTTTCCCGACATGGTGAAAAACACGCACGGCCACAAGCCCCAGAGCAACAGATACCCGTGATAGCCGTCCGACATGCCGCCAGAGGCAGGCCTGCCACCTTGTCTGCGGCGAATGACCGCCAACAATGTCAACAGCAGCGGCCAAGGTAGAACTGCGACAAGGGCAAAGTACCAGATGCCGCCGCGCGTAAACGCATGCGCGCTGCCGTACTTGTCGCCGGTCCAGCCAGCTGTCACAAACCGGTGCCAATGCTCGCCCACCAAGAAATAGTTCAGGAAGCCTGGCGTGCGATGCTCCGCCATCATGTACCACGGCAGCGAGACGACCAGCACCAGGAGCGTGCCCCTTAACCAGGCGATGCGCCTCCAGGCCATATGCAGGCGCCGATACCAGAGCAGCCAGGCCCCGATCGGCACGCAGCACAGGACCAGCGCCACCGGTCCCTTGGCCAGCAGCCCGATGATGAAGCCGAGCGCCATGATCAGCTGCGAGCGCCTACCGTGGGGGTCGTCGTCGCGCATCGCACCCCAGAATCCGACCATGACCAGCGTCGTTCCCAGCGCCAGCGCCATGTCGGTAATGACCGCACCAGCGGAGACCATAAACAATATGCAGCCGCTCAGCAAGGCCAGCGCATGCCAAGCGGCGCGCGAGGAATGGTACCGGGCGTGAAACCACACCGCAGCGCCGACCGCTGCCGCGAGAATCAGCTGCGGCACGCGGGCACCGAACTCGTTGAGACCGAACAGCTTGAAGCCCAGGGCCGTGGCCCAAAACGACAAGGGCGGCTTTCCCCAGAACGGCTGGTCGTCGGTGAACCACGGTGTGATCCAGTCCGAGCGCTCGACCATGCGGCGGGCAATATCGGCGTAGCGCGCCTCCGACGTGTCCATCAGCGGGTAGAACACCAGCGTGACCAAGCGCGCCAGCACAAACACCGCCAGTGCCCACAGCAGCATTCGCGATGGCGTGGCGTCTGTTCGTTGGGTATTCATCAGCCCAGCCTCCCGCACAATGACTCGGCCTCTGCAGGCTCAGGTGGAATTTGCTCGTCGATGAGGTACAGCGGCCTTCGCTTGGTTTCCATGAACATCCGCCCCAGGTACTCGCCCAGTATGCCCATGCAAAGCAGCTGTAACCCGCCAATCAACAGGACGGCAACGATCAGCGTCGGAAAGCCGCGCACCTGCTCACCCAGCACGACGGCCTTGACGATGTAGAAAAACATCATCGCAAAAGCCGCCCCCGCGCTCAACACTCCCGTCAGCGAGGCGACGCGCAACGGTATCACGGAAAACGAGGTAATCCCCTCGATGGCAAGCGACAACAGCTTTGCATAATTCTGCTTGATCGGCCCGGCTGCGCGCGCGTCGCGGTCATAAACTATCGTGACCTGACGAAAGCCCACCCAGGCAAACAGGCCCTTCATGTAGCGATTGCGCTCGGGCAAGTCATTCAGCGCCTTTACGGCGCGCCGGCTCAGCAGGCGGAAGTCCCCCACGTCCTGCGGGATGGGAACGTCGCTCAGACGGTTGAGCGTCCGGTAGAACACATGGGCGGAGAACTTTTTGAACCAGGTCTCCCCGGCGCGGTAACGTCGGCGCATGTTCACGACGTCGGCGCCCTTGAGCCATGCACTCACCATCGCCGGAATGAGCTCGGGCGGATCCTGCAGATCTGCGTCGATGAGGACTACACAGTCCCCACGCGCGCTCTGCAGGCCGGCAGTCAACGCCAACTCCTTGCCGAAGTTGCGCGAAAACCTCACCAGGCCGATGCAGGGATCGGTTAGTCGAAGCTGCTTGACAAGGTCGGCTGTCTCGTCCGTGCTGCCGTCGTCCACATAGATCACCTCATGAAGGATATCAAGGCCAGCGAGCACGCTCGCGAGACGCCGATGCAGGATCGCCAGCACAGCAGCCTCGTTGTAGGCTGGCACAACCACGCTCAACAATTGGCCGTGACGTAGCAATGCCGCAGGCACGTCATTAGTTTCAGTATGCAGAATCACGCAAATCTCCAGTGGCAGTTTAGGTGGCCGGTCAAGTACAACACGAGCAGCGTGGCGATGGCCTGCGCCATCAGATAGTGAAGCCCTGCGGCACTGCCTGCCCATACGATGGTACTGTGCAAAAGGGAGCCCAACCCCGCGCCACCACCAAAAAAAGGGGAAGCGCCCAGGGTTGCGCGGACGGTCGGCAAACCTGATCGCGCGCTGCCCGACAAAAGCTACGCTCGCGCCGACACCGATAAAGGTCGCCACCGTGGGTTCAGCATATGACTCGCGATACCAGTCTCTGTCGCCCGGTCCTATGTAACACAGGTAGATATGTTACAGACATATGCGCTCTGACGACAATCGACGGGCACAGGGTGCACAACCGTCTGCCATGGGGGAATCCCCCATACCCCGGACTTCCTGTTTATCAATGAACAGCCTCGTGTGTATGCCAGTGCCAGATTGCCCATAGGGAAGGTCATGTGCCGCTGCTGTGCTGCCCCCCGAGTTCAAGGTAGACGACTGCAAGCTATGGCTGGCGGAATAATTCAGCTGGTCAACCATGCCCTCGACGGCCTGCACGCGTGCTGCTGCGCACCGCGCGTACCGCCAGCCAGTCCTTGGCATCATTTACGGCTGTAGCGCCCGAAACACTTGCGTTACTAGCTACAAAAAACATAGTGCTTGTCGGCATAGACAGTCCCAGTGTGGACCCCGCCACCCTACCGAGGGCGGTTGACTCAGGGCCCCTGATACAGCCATGGCAGGTCCAGCAGGCGCTCGCCCAGCAGGCGCAGCGACGCGTCACGCCCCCAGCGCAATACACCTCCAGAGTGGAAAATGAGGCCATTGCGCATCGATTGCGCCTGCACGCGTGCGCAACGCGGCCAGCGGTTGTGCGCATAGCGCTGCAGCAACGCCGACACATCGACGGCGGGGTCCAGCCCCTGGCCCAATGCATGACCCAACTCGGCCGCGTCTTCAATCGCCATGCCGGCGCCTTGCGCCAGGTAAGGCCGCATGGGATGCGCGGCATCGCCCAGCAAGGCCACGCGGCCCTGGGCTTGCTGGTGCGCGCCGCTCATGGGCGGGCGGTCGCACAGCCCCCACAGGCGCCATGCGCCGCCAGACTCAGCGCCGCATTCGGTCACGGAATGAATCAGGTCGCGCAGCGGCACCGACGTGAGCGTGAGCGCCGCCTGCAGGTCGGCTGCATGGGTAGCGTGGTCCCAGCTTTCCAGGTCGCGCGTGACCTGGCCGTGCATGATGGCCACCACATTGAGCCATTCGCCACCGCGCACCGGGTACTCCACGACGTGCAGCTTGGGGGCCAGCCAGACCGTCACCTGCTGGCTGCGCAGCCGCTCGGGCAGGCTGGCTTGCGGCAGCATTGCGCGGTAGGCCAGGTGTCCCGTCACCCGTGGCGGGCCGTCGTTCAACAGCAGTTCGCGCACGCGACTCCACAGGCCATCAGCGCCGACGAGCGCATCGCCTTCAATCTCCAGGCCCTCGGTGGTTTTGAGGGTCACCACCGGTCCGCTGTCCGCATAGCTGGCCAGCGCGCTGTTCAGGTTGAGCCACACGTTGCCACGATCCTGCACGGCTTCAAGCAGCAGACCGTGCAGGTCGGCGCGGTGGATGGTGACGTAGGGCGCGCCGTACTTCTGCACCGCACGTGGGCCCAGCGGCAGCACGCCGAGTTCCCGACCCGAGACGGCATCGCGCACCTGCAGCCGGTGCGGAAACGCCGCCACACGCGCCAGTTCGGCCTCCAGCCCCCAGCCGTGCAGCACCCTGACGGCATTGGGACCCAGCTGAATACCGGCGCCCACCTCGCTGAAGGCAGGCGCCCGTTCAAACAGGCGCACGTCCCAACCTGCCCGCGATGTGGCCAGTGCCGCCGCCAGCCCGCCCAGCCCGCCACCGGCTATCAGTGCCTGCCGTGTCATGCTGCCAGCAGTTGCCGAAGCACGTAAGGCAGGATGCCACCGTGGCGGTAGTAGTCCACCTCAATCGGCGTGTCCACGCGCAGGGTCACCACGACTTCCTGGCGCGACCCGTCGGCACGCGTGATGACCAGTTTGGCCTCGCTCTGCGGCTTGAGCTCGGGGTGCGGAATCACGTCAATGATTTCCGAACCTATGAGCTTCAGGGTATGCCACGACTCGCCAGGCTTGAACTGCAGCGGCAACACCCCCATGCCGACCAGGTTGCTGCGGTGAATGCGCTCGAAACTGCGCGCCACCACGGCCTTGATGCCCAGCAGTTGGGTACCCTTGGCCGCCCAGTCGCGCGAGGAACCTGTGCCGTATTCTTCACCGGCAAAAATCACCGTGGGCGTGCCTTCGGCCATGTAGGTCATGGCGGCGTCGTAGATGGGCATCTTCTGGATCACGCTGTCAGTCGTGCGGTGGGACGGGTGGTACAGCGTCACACCGCCCTCCTCGCGCGAACCGTCGGCACCAGCGGGAATCATGAGGTTTTTGATGCGTACGTTGGCAAAGGTGCCGCGCATCATCACGTCGTGGTTGCCGCGGCGTGCACCGTAGCTGTTGAAATCAGCTTTTTGCACCCCGTGGGCCTGCAGCCACAGGCCTGCGGGCGAGCTGGCCTCGATGGACCCCGCTGGAGAAATATGGTCTGTGGTGATGGAGTCGCCAAACAGCGCCATGATGCGCGCGCCCTTCACGGAAATCGCATTATTTTTGCCTGTAGCGCCCGTCCCATCTGCGTGATCCGCTTCCATTTCAATAGCAAAGTCCTTGAAAAACGGCGGCTCGGCAATGTAGGTGCTGGCGGGCCAGGTGTACGTTGTGCCGCTCACCCCCCTGATCTTTTCCCAGAGCTTGCCCGGCTCGGTCTTGACCTTGGCGTAGTTGGCCCGGAAAGCCTTGCCATTCATGGCGTACTTCATGAGCTTTTCAATCTCTTCGCTGGTCGGCCAGATGTCGCCGAGGTAAACGCTTTTGCCGCCCTTACCCTTGCCAACGGGCTCGCTCATGAGGTCGCGCATCACTGTGCCGGACAGGGCATAGGCCACTACCAGCGGCGGGCTGGCCAGAAAGTTGGCCTTGATATTGGGATGAATGCGGGCTTCGAAGTTGCGGTTACCCGACAGCACCGCCGCGCACACGAGATCACTCTTGTTGATGGCCTCGTTGATCTCGGGCGTCAGGTCACCCGAATTTCCGATGCAGGTGGTGCAGCCATAGCCGGCCAGCGCAAAGCCAAGCTTCTCCAGATAAGGCAGCAGGCCGGTTTCCGTGAGGTATTCGGTCACGATGCGGGAACCGGGCGCCAATGAGGTCTTGATGTGCGGCTGCACCTTCAAGCCCGCCTCCACCGCTTTCTTGGCCAGCAGGCCGGCGGCCAGCAGCACGCTGGGGTTGGAGGTGTTGGTGCAACTGGTAATGGCGGCGATCAGCACATCACCATTGCCCACCGTCACACCCTGCGCGGCCTTTGAATCCTTTGAGGCCGCTACGGCGACGTTGGCTGTGTCGGTGGTCCGCTCATGCGCCATCGCCAGCGTGGGGCGGTTGCTCTCCATCTCAACCACGGAGCGTGCAGCGCCCACCGGTGTGGGCGGCGCGGCGGGTAAGGTGTCCAGGCGCCCTGCGTCTGTGCGGCGCACAAGGTGGCGCGTGTTCAGCATCGCAGCGGGCTGGTTAAAGCCACTCTCGGCATTGGGCTTGCTGAACAGCGAGGCGAACTGGCTCGCGACCTGGCCCAGCTCGATGCGGTCTTGCGGCCGTTTGGGGCCCGCCAGGCTGGGCGTGACATCGCCCAGATCGAGCCTGACCACCTGCGAGTAGTCAATGTCTCCCGCCTTGGCCACGCCGAACAGGCCTTGCGCCCGGAAATAAGCCTCAAAGGCTTCAATCTCGGCCTTGGTTCGCCCGGTGCCCTTGAAGTAGGCTATCGTCTTCTCGTCAACCGGGAAGAAGCCCATGGTGGCGCCGTATTCGGGTGCCATATTGCCGATGGTGGCGCGGTCGGGCAACGCCAGCGTACGCGTGCCTTCGCCAAAAAACTCGACAAACTTGCCCACCACTTTTTCACGGCGTAAGGTTTCGGTCACGCGCAGCACCAGGTCGGTGGCGGTTACACCCTCGCGCAGCCGACCGCTCAGCTCAACACCCACCACGTCGGGCGTCAGCAGGTAAACCGGCTGGCCCAGCATGGCGGCCTCGGCTTCAATGCCGCCCACGCCCCAGCCGACCACGCCGATGCCGTTGATCATGGTGGTGTGGCTGTCGGTGCCAACCAGCGTGTCGGGGTAATAAATGCCCTCAGCACCGCCTTTGCGCTGGTGGACACCGCGCGCCAGGTATTCCAGATTGATCTGGTGCACGATGCCAAAGCCCGGCGGCACCACGCGAAAAGTGTCAAATGCCTGCATGCCCCATTTCATGAACTCGTAGCGCTCGCGGTTGCGCTGGAATTCGAGCTTCATGTTCAGGTCCAGCGAATTCTTTTTGCCGTAGTAGTCCACCATGACGGAGTGGTCCACCACAAGATCCACCGGCACCAGCGGCTCGATCGATTTCGGGTTTTTTCCCAGCCGCACGGCTACGCTGCGCATGGCGGCCAGGTCGGCCAGCAGCGGCACGCCGGTAAAGTCCTGCAGGACAACACGCGACACGATAAATGGAATTTCTTCGGTACGGGCTGCGTTGGGCAGCCAGTTGGCCAGCTGCTCCACATGCCCTGCAGTGACCTTTTTTCCATCGCAGTTGCGCAGCACCGATTCGAGCACGATGCGCAGGGACACCGGCAATCGCGCAACCTTGGGAAACTGCCTGGCCAGTGCCGGCAACGAGTAAAACTTGCCTGATTTGCCCGAAGCCGTTTTAAAGTTCTTAAGGGTCGAGGCGAAAGCGTGTTTCGCTGAGCGCGCGGGGGTGGGCGATTTGGCCATGGCAAACTCCTTTTATTGAATCAGCAACCCCGATTCTGGCACTCGCCGGGCTGCTCGGGGGAGCAATGCAACGAACCCTGTTTGACAGGCGCGAGCTTTGGCGCCACGCTGCGCAAGGCGGCCAGCTCCGCCAGCAGCGGCACACCGTGGACAATAGAGGCATGACGCTCAAGACCCCTGAATTGCTCCTGCCTGCCGGCTCGCTGGACAAAATGCGTGCGGCCTATGACTTCGGCGCCGACGCGGTATACGCCGGTCAGCCGCGCTACTCCTTGCGTGCGCGCAACAACGAATTCCGGCTGGAGCAGATCCAGATCGGCATTGAAGAAGCCCACGTCCGCAACAAGAAGTTTTTTGTCACCAGCAACCTGCTGCCGCACAACGACAAGGTGCGCACCTACCTGCGCGACATCGAGCCGGTGATTGCCATGAAGCCCGACGGCCTGATCATGGCCGACCCGGGCCTGATCATGATGGTGCGCGAAAAATGGCCCGAAGTGCCCATCCACCTCTCGGTGCAGGCCAACACCGTGAACTGGGCAGCTGTGAAGTTCTGGCAAAAGGTGGGCGTGGTGCGCATCATCCTTTCGCGCGAGTTGAGCCTCGACGAGATCGAGAAGATCCGCCAAGAATGCCCCGACATCGAGCTCGAAGTGTTCGTGCACGGCGCGCT
>DFWY01000073.1:12140-12300 GCA_002381615.1 Polaromonas sp. UBA4122
CCTGCACCAACGCCTGCCGCTGGAACTACACGCCGCAGGCCGGCACCGACGAAACCGATTCCGGCGAGGTGCAGCCGCTCAAACTGGAAGGCAGCTTCAGTTTTGCCGAGGAGCAGAGGGAGGCCGAACAGGCGTTCGCCGCCTGCGGTGGCAGCCCGCG
>DFWY01000027.1 GCA_002381615.1 Polaromonas sp. UBA4122
GCTGATGCCCCGCGATCTTGCTGCGGATAGCTGGATAAATGTGGACCTCTTCAAGAATCGGGCGTGGCATAAAGAGCTCCAGAAAAGTTGAATAACGACAGTATGCACCGCCACACGAACCAAAAAATGGCCCGTGCGTAGATGCGCGGGGTAGTTGTCGAATCGGCACCAGAGGCTCTCGCTGCATTAGAGTCCGGGTGGAAGGCGTTGGTGATTGGTTCGGAGGAGAAACTGCTCGTTGAGACTTATAGTGCGGTTTGTCAAGGCGAACACAAGTCGATCAGCATTCGGTTACCGGGTGCGATCGTCGTGGTCATCCCTGAACCTGGGTAGGCGTGGGGATGAAGGGGCGGGGTATACGAGGGATATATGTCTATCGCCCCGGCGTGGTTGGCTCCCTCAATCTGCCGCTTCTGGTTGCACTGGCTGGGTTGGACGCGCTGTTACTGCGCGCAGCTCAAATCCATAGTCGATGGCTTCCAGCAGTCGCTGTTTATTCAGAACGGGCAGCTTGCCTTCATATCCCCCTGGCTACCTTTTTCATCACCGGCATGACCTGTTATTGGCCCAACATCAATACTTGGCAATGTATTGTTGGCTCGCGTCAATAGTGTGTGCCGGACGGAGTGCATGCCAGTGATCTTAAAGAATGGAGTGTTGTCGCGCAGTCCGATCTCTTCAAGGAACTCCCGGAACCATTTTTCGGCCTGCGTGCTGGCACGTCCGTTGTTTGGACTCCAACTCGGAAAGATCTGTTTGGCTCCCCGGCGTTGAAGTGACTCCAGATAGTCCAGAAAGCCGAGTTTGACCAGCGTTGAGGGATGGCTACGTTTCGACGTGAGACCTTGTTCTTGGTGGTCTTTTTTACCCCTTTCTCGCTTTCCGTCATGTTCGTAATCCAGAAATACGGTACACCGCTGTCCGGGTCGTCGAGAATGTCCGTCATTGGATTCAATTGGCAGATTTCGCGAACCCGAGCGCCGGTGAAGAGGCCGATCAATGGTAACGCTTTGGCACGATCACCTGTCTTAAGCGTCCTGGTGAACTCACGCTAGCCAACCATTTTGCGCAACTCGACTGGAACTTGAATGCGGAAGTAGAAATTGTCGCCGCGCCTCTGCATGAATGGGTGAATGTGAGCCATGACTTCCAGAGCGCGCTGTAGCACTCTTATGTAGCAAATTCATAAAAGCTACAAACATCAATGGCTTACAGAACCCACCTCTGAAAACGGGACTGTGGTGGAGAGGAGGAGGATCGAACTCCCGACCTCTGCATTGCGAACGCAGCGCTCTCCCAGCTGAGCTACCCCCCCAACAATTGGCAGTCTAACAATAAATCGGATGCTGGGCCAAATGTTTTTTAGTAGATCGCCAACGAACGATCGTTGTTGCAACTAACAAGGCTTGGCTTTGGGGCTTCAAGGTAGGGGTGGAGTGTGTGAAAGAACTGAATCAGGCTTTGCGCCAGCAACGGAATGGCTGGAGTGAATGCCTACCATGGCACTATCACTCATGACATGTCCAAGACGCAACAGACGAGGACGCTTTTATAAATGACGATGCTTATGACGGTATTTTTCGGAATCAACTTTGCAGAACCTGGCATTCAGGCGGGTTTCAAGCGATTTTTTGGTTCCGGCCGCGCCACGGTGCTCTGCTATAAAAAGAATAGCAAGCACCGCATAAATCCCTGCTGAACTGCGTGAGCATGGCAATGCATGCAGGTGCTTGCAGCTCATCCCGCACGCTGCCTCAAGCGCGCAAACCCGCCGCCACCGTCGGGTAGCGCAGCGCCAGCTTCAGTTCCTTTTTCAGCCGCTGGTTGTCGAGTCGCCGTGACTCGCCCATGAAACTCAGCAGCATCAAGGGCATTTGCTCCTGCGCTGTGCTGCGCGGCAGTCGTGGGGGCCTTGGCAACTGGTAAAGGTCGGCAGCCAGATCAAAGTAGTCGCCCATCTTCATCTGCGTATCGTCGCTGGCATGGGTGATGCGCTGCGGCTTGCCGCGCCACAGGGCTGCCAGGCAGGCTCTGGCCAGGTCGTCGGCATGGATGTGGTTGGTGTAAACGTCGTCCTCCGCCCGCAGCACGGACGTGCCCTTGAGCAGCCGCCCGCGCGGCGTGCCGCCTTCGCGATCGGTCGCATAAATGCCCGGAATGCGCAGAATGTGTACCTGCGTGCCGGTGGCGCGCCCAAACAGGCGCAGGTGGCTTTCTGCATGCACGCGGCGCTGGGAACGCGGTGTGTCGGGATTCACGCGCCGCGTTTCGCTCACCCAGTCGCCCTGGCAGTCGCCATAAACCCCACTGGTCGAACCGTAGACCAGCGAGTACGGCAGGCTGCGTAAGCGCAGGGCGCGCAGCAGGGCCAGCGTGCGGGGATCGCTGCGCCAGTCCGGGTTGTCGCTGGGGGGCGGTGCCAGATGCACCACGCGGGTCGCCAACCCGGCCAGCCGACGCAAGGTGGCGCTGTCATCCAGATTGCCTTGCAAGGGGGTAATGCCCTGCGCACGCAGGGCGGGCATGCGCTCGGCAGACGATGTGAGGGCCATCCGCTTGAGCCGGGAAGGCAACTGGCGGGCCACGCGCTGGCCCACATCACCGCAGCCCACGATCAACACACGCTCACGGCGGAAACGGAAAGGCAGCGCGCCAAGGGGGTTTAGGTTTGAAGGCAAAATTGGGTTTTGCTGGAAAACCAGCCAGGTTAAATGAAAAATTGAACAACAGAACTTGCCAAGGATACCGAATATGAGCTTCAACGTGACCGTGCAACCCAGCGGCAGGGCCTTTATCGTCAATAAGGACGAGGTCTTGCTGGCGGCAGCCATTCGCCAGGGCATTGGCCTGCCTTACGGCTGCAAGGACGGCGCCTGCGGGTCCTGCAAGTGCAAGAAGCTCGAAGGCACCGTGACCCTTGGTGCACACCAGCTCAAGGCCTTGTCGCCCGAAGAAGAAGCCAATGGCTTTATTCTGACCTGCTGCGCCACGGCGCATACCGACGTGGTCATCGAATCGCGCCAGGTGACCGACGAGAGCGCCTTTCCCGTCAAGAAAATGCCTGCGCGTGTGAGCAGCCTGGCGCGTGTCTCGCACGACGTGATGGTGATTCGCCTGCAGTTGCCCGCCAGCGACGTGTTCAAGTACCACGCCGGTCAATACGTGGAATTTCTGCTGCGTGATGGTGACCGCCGTGCCTACTCCATGGCCAACGCACCGCATACCCAGGCCGACAACCCGAGCGTGGAATTGCACATTCGCCACATGCCGGGCGGCAAATTCACCGAGCACGTGTTCAGCACGATGAAAGAGAAAGAAATTTTGCGGATTGAAGGGCCTTATGGCAGCTTTTTCCTGCGCGAAGACAGCAACAAGCCCATGGTACTGCTGGCTTCCGGCACGGGCTTTGCGCCGATCAAGGCGCTGATCGAACACATGCAGTACAAGAACATCATGCGCCCCGCCGTGCTGTACTGGGGCGGGCGCCGCCCGGCCGACCTGTACATGAATGACTGGGTACTGGCCAAAGTGGCCGAGATGCCCCACCTGAAATACGTCCCGGTGATCTCCGACGCCTTGCCTGAAGACCACTGGACCGGCCGCACCGGTTTTGTTCACAAAACGGTTCTGGAAGATTTTTCAGACCTGTCTGGCCACCAGGTCTATGCCTGCGGCGCGCCGATTGTGGTGGACTCGGCCCGCGCCGAATACAGCGCGCTGGCGGGCTTACCGGCCGAAGAGTTTTACGCCGACTCGTTCACCACGGAGGCCGACAAGGCCAAGGCCGCTTAACACGCCTTAAGACTGGGGAATGCGACCACACCGGGCCGTCTTACTTTTTTTGCACAATACGCCTATGAAACCTCATCCAACCACCCCCCGCATGTTCAGCCTGAAATCACTCGTCACGAGCGCCGCGCTGCTTGCGGGCGCCCTCACGGCCGCGTTGGCGCCGCCCGCCATGGCGCAAAGCGCCACGCCATCCAACAAGATCATGCGCATCATCGTGCCTTACGCGCCCGGTGGCCCGATTGACGTGACAGCCCGCCTGCTGGCCGAGCGCGTGAAGGACACGCTCGGCACCGTGATCATCGAAAACCGTCCCGGGGCCGGTGGCAACATCGGCGTGGACGCGATTGCCAAGGCGCCGCCCGATGGGCTGACCGTTGGCATTGCCGCCGTAGCCACGCATGCCATCAACCCGTGGCTCTACAGCAAGATGCCCTACAACGCGGCCACCGACTTTGCGCCCATCACGCAAATGGTGCGTGTGCCCAATGTGCTGGTCATGAATGCCGACACGGCGCGGCGCCTGAACATCAACACGCTGGCCGATCTCATCCAATATGCCAAAGCCAACCCGGCCAAGCTCAACTATGCCAGCGGCGGCAACGGCAGTGCGGGCCACCTGGCCGGTGAAATGTTCAAGGCGCAGGCCGGTATCTTTGCACTGCATATTCCGTACAACGGCGGCAACCCGGCACAACTGGCCTTGCTGAGCGGCCAGGTCGATTTCAATTTTGACAACCTCGCCACCGCCTCCGCCAACATCAAGGCCGGCAAGCTCAAGGCGCTGGCTGTGACAACTGCCAAACGCAGCGCTGCACTGCCCGACATTCCTGCGATGGCCGAAACCCTCAAAGGGTTTGAGATCGACACCTGGTGGGGACTGGTCGCACCGGCCGCTACGCCGAAGGACGTGGTGGCCAGACTCAACCAGGCTTTTGTTGCCGCACTGAACTCGCCCGAGGTCAAAACCCGCTTTGCCATGCTGATGGCGGAACCGGTCGCGAATATGCCGGAGCAGTTCGGCGCCTTCATGAAAAGCGAACGGGCGAAGTATGAAAAAGTGGTGAAGGCATCAGGCGCCAGGGTAGATTGAATTAAATAGTCTTTTATGGCTCTAGACCACTGAATACGGGCGCATGCAGCTATTGAATTGATAGCATTTAACCTGGCTGACATGCCGGGTCTCGCCGTGGCTTTCCAGCAAAGTGAGCCGCTACAAAATCAATAGCTACTCAGGAAGACAAAACGGGAGCTAGAGCCCTAAAGCACTTAAAACTACTCGCCCAAATAAGCCGCGCGAACCCGCGGATCGTTGAGCAATTCTTTGGCGTCGCCGTTCATGGTGACGTTACCCGACTCCATGACATAGCCCCGGTTCGCAATGCCTAGCGCGCGGCTGGCGTTTTGCTCAACGAGCAGGATGGTCACGCCGCGCGCAGAGACGTCGCGCACCACCTCAAAAACCTTGTCCACCATGATGGGCGACAGCCCCATGGACGGTTCATCGAGCAGCAACACCTTGGGTCGGCTCATCAGCCCGCGGCCCATCGCCAGCATCTGCTGCTCACCGCCGGACAGGGTACCCGCCAACTGGTCCTTGCGCTCACGCAGGCGCGGGAACAGCTCAAACATCTTCTCGATGTCGGCGGCTATTTCCTGCTTGTCGTTGCGGATATAGGCGCCCATCTTCAGGTTTTCGGCAATGGTCATGCGGGTGAACACACCGCGGCCCTCAGGCACCATGGCCAGACCTTCTTTCACCAGATCCCATGCACCGCGGCCCCTGATGCTTTTGCCCAGGTATTCGATGTCACCCTCCAGCATCGGCAGAGTGCCGGTAATGGCTTTCATGGTGGTGGTTTTGCCGGCGCCATTGGAGCCGATCAGGGTCACCAGTTCGCCCTCGTTGACTTCAAAGTCAATGCCCTTGACCGCCTGGATGCCGCCGTAGGCCACTTTGAGGCCCTTCACTTTAAGCAGTGTGTTTGCCATTGTTATTTCCTTGCGGGATAGACCTTTAGCTCTGCCCCCAACTGTTTAAGACTCAATGACCTGTGCCCAGATAGGCGGTAATCACTTTTTCGTTTTTCTGCACGTCGGCGGGCGCCCCTTCGGCAATCTGCTTGCCGTAGTCGAGCACGGTCACGCGGTCGCACAGGCCCATGACCAGTTTCACGTCGTGCTCAATCAGCAGGATGGTGCGGTTGTCCTTGCGGATCCGGTCTATCAGTTCGCGCAGTTGCACTTTTTCAGTGGCGTTCATGCCGGCGGCCGGCTCGTCCAGCGCAATCAGCTGTGGATCGGTGGCGAGCGCCCGGGCGATCTCCAGACGTCGCTGGTCGCCATAGCTCAGTGTCCGCGCCTTGAAGTCGGCGTACTTGCCGATGCCCACGTAATCCAGCAACTCCTGGGAACGCTTGGCAATGGCGGCTTCTTCCTGCTTGAAGCCCGGGGTGCGAAAAACCGCGCCCAACAGGCCCGAGTAGGTACGTATGTGGCGACCAACCATCACGTTCTCAAGTGCCGTCATGTCCGCAAACAGGCGGATGTTCTGAAAGGTGCGGGCAATGCCCGCTTTGGCCACTTCATGCACCGCCGTGGGCTTGTAGGGCTTGCCGGCCAGTTCAAACGTGCCACTGTCCGGCGTATAAAGGCCGGTCAGCACATTGAAGAACGTGGTTTTGCCGGCACCGTTGGGGCCAATCAGGCCATAGACCTGTCCGCGCTGAATATGAATACCCACATCGCTGAGGGCCTGCAAACCGCCAAAGCGTTTGGAAACACCGGCAACTTTAAGAATGGTTTCGCTCATGTCCATTCTCCTTAGCTTTTAATGGGCTTGACCAACGACTTGCCGTGCTCTGACGAGGGCCACAGACCGCGCGGACGCATCAGCATGATGATGATCATGGCCAGCGCAATCAACAGCTGGCGCAAGATGGCAGAGTCCAGCCGGCCATCGGTCATGGCCTGCAGCGGCCCAGCCACATAGCGCAGCACCTCCGGCAGCGCTGCCAGCATCAGCGCGCCCAGAATCACGCCGGGCAAATGGCCGATGCCGCCCAACACCACCATGGCCACAATCATGATCGACTCCATCAGGCTGAACGACTCGGGGGAGACAAAACCCTGGAAGGCCGCAAACATCGAACCCGACACGCCGCCAAACGTGGCACCCATGCCGAACGCCAGCAGCTTCAGGTTGCGGGTGTTGATGCCCATGGCCTTGGCGGCAATTTCGTCTTCACGAATCGCCATCCAGGCACGGCCGACGCGTGAATTTTCCAGCCGGTGGCAAATGATGACCGAAACGATCACTAACGCCAGAAAGAGGTAGTAGTACATCGAGACCGAGGTGACCTCAAACCCGAAGAATTGATGGGACTTGCCCAGATCGAGGCCAAAAAACTTCATGGAGTCGATTTGGTTGATGCCTTTGGGTCCGTTGGTCAGGTTGATCGGACGGTCCAGGTTGTTCAGGAACACCCGGATGATTTCACCAAAGCCGAGCGTCACGATGGCCAGGTAGTCACCGCGCAGCTTGAGCGTCGGCGCGCCCAGCAACACACCAAACAGCCCTGCCACCGCGGCAGCGACCGGAATGGTGGCCCAGATCGGCAGATGCAGGCCATTGGGAAAGGCCGCTGCAATGGACGGAAAGGCTTCTGCCAGATGGGGCGAGCCGAGCAGCGCAAACAGATAGGCACCCACCGCGAAAAATGCAACATAGCCCAGGTCCAGCAGACCGGCGTAGCCGACCACAATGTTGAGCCCGAGCGCCAGCATCACATAGAGCAGCGACATGTCCAAAATGCGTACCCAGGCGTTGCCGCCTTGCTGCAGCAACAGAGGCAGCACCAGCAGCGCGGCTGCGGCCATTAAAAAAGTAAGCAGTTTGTTGGGTTTCATCAGAATTTCTCCTTAACTCTCAGCGGGGTATCGGCTTGAACAGCAGCGCAAGGGCAGGCTCACGCCCGGTCGGCCACACGTTCACCCAGCAAGCCCGATGGCCGGAGCGTGAGCACAAAAATCAGCACGATAAAGGCAAAAATATCGGAGTACTGGCTGCCCAGCACGCCACCGGTCAGCGGACCGATGTAGCCGGCACCGATGGATTCAATCAGCCCCAGCAAAATGCCGCCCAGCACGGCACCACCCAGGTTGCCGATGCCGCCAAACACGGCGGCGGTAAAGGCCTTGAGGCCGGGCAAAAAGCCCATGGTGTGCTGGACCGTTCCGTAGTTGGAGGCATACATCACGCCCGCCAGCGCGGCCAGAACGGCACCGATGATGAAGGTGGCGGAAATGACGGTATCGGGCCGCACCCCCATCAGCGCCGCAACGCGCGGGTTCTCGGCGGTGGCCCGCATGGCACGCCCCAGCTTGGTGTAGTGCACCAGCCACATCAGCACCGACAGCGAAACCGCTGTGGCGCCCAAAATGAAAAGCTGAGTCACGGTAATCACGGCGCCGCCGAACTGGTAGGGCTCGGGGGGCAGCAGCGTGGGATAGGGCTTGTAGTTGGGCTTCCAGATGATCATGGCCAGCGTCTGCAGCAGCAGCGACATGCCGATGGCGGTGATCAGTGGCGCCAGTCTGGGCGAATTGCGCAGGGGCCGGTAGGCAATTTTTTCAATCGCGAAATTCAGCGCCCCGCACACAACGAAGGCTATCAACAGTGAAATCAGCAAAATCAGCCACCCCGGTGCGCCTGGCATGGCTTCCTGCATCCAGCCGATGACGGTCCAGCTGGTGAGCGCGCCCACCATCAAGACCTCGCCATGCGCAAAATTGATCAGGCTGATAATGCCGTACACCATGGTGTAGCCCAGGGCGATCAGGGCATACATGCTGCCCAGGACCAGACCATTGATGATCTGCTGTAGCAATACGTCCATAACTCTCTCCATTTGATTGAAATTGCCAACTCCGCTTGGCGACCGCGAACCAATGGGATCACCACGGGATCACGCGAGTTAACAAAAAGCCCGCCTGTCCAAGCCAGATAACTGGCGTGCATGGCGAGCTGATTCGCGAATTGTAGCCACGCCGCTCAAGCGAGAATCGGGCCAACGTAGCGGTTTTCGCGGGGTTTACCCTTGCGAAATTTTATTTCTTCGGCCGAATCGGGCTTTATCAGCAGCTTTTGTTTTTCATTAGTTTTTCTGGTTGTTCTTTAATTTCAACTCATTCAACTTATCGGAAATCCTGATCTCCAGGCCGCGGTTGACGGGTCGGTAAAACCCGGGCGTAGCCATGCCTTCGGGGAAATAATTTTCACCCGCGGCAAAACCGTCTTCTTCATCGTGGGCGTAGCGATAGTTTTTGCCGTAATCCAGCTCTTTCATGAGCCGGGTTGGCGCATTGCGTAAATGCAGGGGCACCGGGCGCGTGCCGTCTTTCTTGATGAAGGCCTTGGCTTCATTGAACGCCTTGTACACCGCGTTGGACTTGGGCGCAACGGCCAGATAGACCACACATTGGGCCAGCGCCAGCTCACCTTCCGGTGAACCCAGCCGTTCATAGACCTCGGCGGCATCCAGCGCCAGCCGCAATGCGCGCGGGTCGGCCAGCCCGATGTCTTCGCTGGCCATGCGAATGAGCCGACGCGCCATGTACCGGGGCTCCGCACCGCCATCGAGCATGCGCATGAACCAGTAGAGTGCAGCATCAGGGTCGGAACCGCGCACGGATTTGTGCAGCGCCGAAATGGTGTCGTAAAACTGCTCGCCCCCTTTGTCGTAGCGGCGCAGGCGCTCGCCCAGCACCTTGAGCAACCAGGCGTCGGTCACCTCGGTGATCTTCTCGCTGCGAGCCGCCACGTTGAGGGATTCCAGCGTATTGAGCAGACGCCGGGCATCGCCGTCAGCGTAGGCAATCAGCCGTTCAACGGCCTCATTTGCTATTTTTTCGATAGCTGGTAGCGCACGTTCCACAAGGACCTTGGCTATTATTTGCTTAAGATCAACCTCTGAAAGCGGTTGTAGCACATACACCACGGCGCGCGACAGCAGGGCCGAATTGACTTCAAACGAGGGGTTTTCCGTGGTGGCACCAATAAAGGTAAACAGGCCGCTTTCCACATGCGGCAAAAAGGCGTCCTGCTGGCTTTTGTTGAAGCGGTGTACCTCATCAACGAATACGATGGTGCGCTTACCACTCCCATCGCCCTGCCCTTGCCAGACGGTGGCCTGCTCGACCGCTTCGCGAATGTCCTTGACGCCACCGAGCACGGCTGAAATGGTGATGAAGTGCGCATCAAAACTGCTGGCCATCAGACGGGCGATGGTGGTTTTTCCCACGCCGGGCGGGCCCCACAAAATGCAGCTGTGCGGCTGGCCCGACTCAAACGCGATGCGCAGCGGCATGCCGCCCCCCAACAAATGCTGCTGGCCGACGACTTCGCCCAAGCTCTTCGGGCGCAGGCGCTCGGCCAGGGGTGAGTGGGTGACGGACGCGTCCATACCGTCCTTGCTCGCAGGTGTCATGCGGCGTCCGGCAGGGTGATCAGGCGAGGCGGGCTTTTGATGAGAATGTGGGTGTAAATCATGGTGGTGGTGACATGGCAGTGCGCGGACACAAGCAGCCCAACTCAGTGCGGATACTGTACTGTAGCGTGCGAACGTGCGTACCCGCCTAGCTCTTGCCGTTGAGGGCGTGTTGCCGCGACGGCGCGGACAGGATGATGGCGCGCCATGCTTGTTCTGGCTGACAGCGAGAACCGTTATACGATTTCCACAGCTACTGCTTCGCCGAGGCCTTAACAAGCTGTGTATCCCGAGTCCCTGTTTTCAAATACCGAGTTCCAAACAAGAGTTTCCTGTTGGCTGTAGACTTGAACTCGCGAAGACATGGACTGGCCTCGATTCGTTTCAATCCCCAAATCCCGGTCAATGCTTTGTCGACACGACGGCTTGTCCGTCTCCGGCTATCTTTCATTTTAATTTCTAAGGACCCCCATCATGAATTCAAATCGCAGAACCTTTGTTATTCAATCCGTCGTCGGTGCGAGTGTTTTGGCCACTGCCAGCCTTGCTCAGGCCCAAGCCATGGTGGTGGAGAGTGATGCACAAGCCACGGCGCTAGGCTATAAAGCTGACGCAAGCAAGGCCGACAAGGTCAAGTACCCCAAGTATGCTGCGGATCAGCAGTGCGGTACCTGCGCACTCTATCAAGGCAAGGCTGGTGCCGCTACCGGCGGCTGTCCGCTGTTTGCCGGCAAGCAGGTATCAGCCAAAGGCTGGTGCAGCGCCTGGGCGAAGAAGGCCTGACATCTGACGCGCCTGGTTTGCTGATTGCAGCAGCGATTGTGGAGGTCAGGCTGATCTTCTCAGTCGCCGTGACTCCGTCAATTTTCAAGGTTTCGCCGCAGAAATGAGCCCGCGTCAGGCTTGAAGGCTCCAAGCAATGCCTCTGCTGGCGAAAATTACCCACGGTGACCGTCTCATGGCGCAGAGCCGGTCGCACATGATTCCATTTTTTGCGTTTCCGCCAGAGCTACGCTGGGTGATTCACACCACTAACGCGAATGAGAGCATCAACGCGCGCTGCGCTTTGATCTCAAGACCCGAAGACACTTTCCGGGAATCAATTGGCGATTCTCTTTGAAGACAGGTTCACAACCCCCCGCCAACAAAGACGCCAAAGCGCTTCTATCACTGCCTGATCACATCCGCCCCCTTGGGCGGTTTGAACTGAAAAGTGTCCGCTGGAAGATTCGGGTTGACCTCCACCTTGCTGAAGCTCAGCATCGAACGCTGGCCAAAGCTGTCGAGAATTTCCAGCGCAGCCAGTTCAGTCGATTTTCCGGCGGACTTGTCACTTGCTTGGCCCGCGCGAAAACCCACGCGCACAGCCTGCAGCTGGCCATCTTTGGCCTTGGGCGTAGCCACCACCCATTGCAGGCCGTCCTTGTCAGGTGCGGCTGCCAGGATAAAGTCAGCCTGCAGGGCTCGCAGGTCGGGCGCGGCGGCAATCAGGGCTGCGGGGGTGGAGCCCAGAGCGCTGGATTGCTTGCGCGCGGTCACCTGGTTCAGGTCTGCGTCGTATAGCCATAGCGTCTGGCCGTCGGCCACGATGCTTTGCTCGAAGGGCTTTTTGTAGATGAACCTGAAGCGGTTGGGCCGGGAAAACGCAAACGTGCCACTCGATGTCTTGCTGCGCGTGCTCTGGCCTTCCTTGGCCGGAGCAGTGACCACCTGGGTGAACTCCGCGCGGCCGCTACTCACCGTTTTCACGAATGTTTCAAGACTTTCCAGGCCATTGGCCCTTGCAGACAGGACGCATCCAGCTATTAAAAAAGTAGCAAGCAGATTCTTCATGAAATTCACTCCGCCCGTGTAGGCACCAGGATTTCGCGCTGGCCGCTGCCGCTCATGGCACTAACCAGTCCGGCGTTTTCCATCTCTTCCACCAGGCGCGCGGCGCGGTTGTAGCCGATTTTGAGGTGGCGCTGCACCAGCGAGATGCTGGCCTTGCGGTTCTTGAGCACCACTTCCACGGCCTGGTCGTACATCGGGTCTTTCTCGCCGCCGCTGGCTTCGCCAACCAAATCACCGCCCTCGCCATCGACCATGCCGCCTTCAAGCACACCCTCGATGTAGTTAGGTTCGCCCTGCTGCTTGAGGTAGGCGACCACACGGTGCACTTCGTCATCACTGACAAAGGCGCCATGCACCCGGATCGGGAAGCCCGTGCCGCTGGGCATGTAGAGCATGTCGCCCATGCCCAGCAAGGCCTCGGCACCCATCTGGTCAAGGATGGTGCGGCTGTCAATTTTGCTACTGACCTGGAACGACAGGCGCGTCGGGATGTTGGCCTTGATCAGGCCGGTGATCACGTCGACGCTGGGGCGTTGCGTCGCCAGCACCAGGTGAATGCCGGCGGCACGGGCTTTTTGCGCCAGCCGCGCAATCAGCTCTTCAATCTTCTTGCCCACCACCATCATCAGGTCGGCCAGCTCGTCAATCACCACCACGATATAAGGCAGGCGTTCCAGAGGTTCGGGCTGCTCGGGCGTCAGGCTGAACGGGTTGTAGAGGAATTCGCCGCGCGCCTTGGCTTCATCAATCTTGACGTTGTAGCCCGCCAGATTGCGTACGCCCAGCTTGCTCATCAGCTTGTAGCGCTTTTCCATTTCGGCAACGCACCAAGTCAGGCCGTAGGCGGCTTGCCGCATGTCGGTCACCACCGGGCATAACAAATGCGGAATGCCTTCGTAGGCACTCATCTCCAGCATCTTTGGATCGATAAGAAGCAGGCGCACATCGCGCGCATCGGCCTTGTACAGCAGGCTCAAAATCATCGCGTTGATGCCCACCGACTTGCCCGAACCGGTGGTGCCGGCAACGAGGCAGTGCGGCATTTTGGCCAGATCGGCCACCACGGCATTGCCGGCGATGTCCTTGCCCAGACCGATCGTGAGCATTGATTTGGCTTCGTTGTAGACCTGTGAGCCCAGAATTTCACTGAGCCTGATCGACTGCCGTTTGGCGTTGGGCAACTCCAGCGCCATGTAGTTTTTACCGGGAATGGTCTCAATCACGCGGATGGACACCAGGCTCAGGGCACGGGCCAGATCCTTGGCCAGGTTGACCACCTGCGAGCCCTTCACACCTGTGGCGGGCTCGATTTCATAGCGGGTGATGACCGGACCGGGTGCCGCGGCCACCACACGCACCTCGACACCAAAGTCCCTGAGCTTTTTCTCGATCAGCCGCGACGTCATTTCCAGGGTCTCTGGTGCCACGCTTTCCTGCCGCTGCAGCGCACCGTCGAGCAAGTCCACTTGCGGCAGCTTGGAGTCGGGCATCTCGCTGAACAGCGGCTTTTGCCGCTCTTTCGCCACCCGCTCGCTTTTCGGAATATCAGCCAACGTCGGCTCAATCAGGACCGGCACCGGGTGATGTTCTTCAATCTCGATGCGTTCGCCCGTCAGTGTTTCTTCACGCTCGCGGGCGGCCAGCTTTCCAAGGGCCAGGTCTTCGGCGATCTCGCGTTTTTCACGACGCGAGTCAATGAGGTTGTCAATCCAGGCACCAAGCGCCAAGGCGACACGGGCCCACGAGAAATTGAAGACGCTAGAGACGGCAATGACACCCAATGCGATGAAGACCAAACCGGAGCCTGCAAAACCCAGCCACTTGACGCCCAGGTTGCCGACCAGATAGCCGAGCACCCCGCCCGCATGGCCGGGTAGCCTGAATTCAAAACGGTAAAGCCGCGACCACTCCAGCGCAGCACTGGCGACCAGCAACAGCAAAAGACCCAGCCAGAACCTGATGCGGCCAGCCTGCCGGGATGCCTCAAGAGTCAGCGGTTCGCCGCGCAGCCCGCGCGCCAGCGATGACAACCAGACCTGGCTGCCCGCAGCCAGCGCCCACCAGACAGAAAAACCCAGCAGGAAATAACTGGCGTCTGCAACCCAAGCACCCACACGCCCGCCCCAGTTTCGGGCTGCAACTTGCGCACCGGCCACAGCCTCGGCACTGCCAGAGGTCGACCAGGCAGCATCCTGCGGCGAGTAGCTCAGCATTGCAGCCAGCCAGAAAATCAGGCCAAGCAGGCCCAGAATGAGGCTGACTTCGTGGGTGAAGCGTTTAATGCCGCCGGGCGCGCCCGCAGCAGGGGAATTTCTGGAGTTCAGGGTATCAAGTGAGTAAGTCATAAACCGGCTCAGAGCTTACCGCAGTTGGGTACGGACAGGCGGACCGACGGGTCAAAACAGCAAGCGGGCAGTCAACCCAGCGAATGGAGGCGTTCTTTCACCAGAAGGGTTCCGTCATCGCGGGTTTCAATGAATCCGCGCTCTGCGAGGTCTTTCATCACCCGGCTGACCATCTCGCGTGAGGCTCCTACCATCTTGGCCATATCCTGGCGCGAGACCTTGTCGCGGATCACGGCGTTGCCTTCGCCGTCCTCGCTGGCAGATTCCAGCAGCGCACGGGCCACACGGCCGTAGACGTCCATCAGCGCCAGCGATTCAATTTTGTGGTCCGCATGGCGCAGACGCTGCACCAGCCCCCTCAACACCGCATAGGCCATGGAACTGTTCTCGGGCAGGCAACGTGCAAACTCTGGCCGACCAAGTATCAGGGCGTCAGTTTGAATCTCTGCGCATACTGAGGCTGAATGCGGTTCATCGTCAATCAGACTCATCTCGCCCACATAATCACCAGGGTGCATGGTGGCCAGTATGACCTCACGGCCCCGGGCGTCGGTGGTTATCACACGCGCACGGCCCGTGAGAATGATGGACAGGGCATTGGATTTTTTGCCCTGTTCCACAATAGGCTCGCCACGTTTAAAACGGCGCTTGACTACCGTATCGGCCACGGACTCCGCCTGGCTGACTGTCAGCATGGAAAAAATAGGCACCCGGCGAATCAATTCCAGGTTGGATACCATTGTCGTCATATCAACTCTCTCCAAACCTCACAGCCAACAGCAAGTCGCGTGAGTTCTTACAATGGCATTTAGCTCGCAAAACAACAAATGCTGTCAAAGTTTGCCCTTGCGGCGCACTCGTACGACCTGACTCTACATGACTTCTAACATTTTCCAAATCAGTTTTTCATCATGAAACATTCCAAAGTCCTCATTCTCGGCTCAGGCCCTGCAGGCTACACCGCAGCGGTGTATGCAGCGCGTGCCAACCTCAACCCCGTACTGATTACCGGAATTGCGCAGGGTGGCCAACTCATGACCACAACGGATGTCGACAACTGGCCGGCTGACGTGCATGGCGTGCAGGGGCCGGACCTGATGCAACGCTTCCTGGCGCATGCAGAGCGCTTCAAGACCGAAATTATTTTTGATCACATCAACCAGGTCGATCTCAGCAAGCGCCCCTTCACGCTGACGGGTGACAGCGGCACTTACACCTGCGACGCACTGATCATCGCCACCGGTGCTTCCGCCAAATACCTGGGGCTGGAATCGGAAACGGCGTTCATGGGCCGCGGCGTTTCCGGCTGTGCCACCTGCGACGGATTCTTTTACCGCGACCAGGAGGTCTGCGTCGTGGGTGGCGGCAACACGGCTGTGGAAGAAGCGCTGTATCTGTCCAACATTGCCAGCAAAGTCACGCTGGTGCATCGCCGCGACAAATTCAAGGCCGAAGCCATCCTGCTCGACAAACTTCATGAAAAAGTGGCTGCAGGCAAGATTGAACTCAAACTTCACAACACCCTGGACGAGGTGCTCGGGGATGCTTCGGGCGTGACTGGCGTGCGGCTGAAAAGCAGCCAAAACGGCGCCACGGAAGACATCGCGCTCAAAGGCTGTTTTATCGCCATCGGCCACCAACCCAATACCGACATTTTTGCCGGGCAACTGGAGATGAAAGACGGCTACATCCTCACTAAAACCGGTCAGCAGGGCCTTGCCACCATGACCAGCGTGCCAGGCGTGTTCGCCGCCGGTGACGTGCAGGACCATATATACCGCCAGGCCATCACCAGTGCGGGTACCGGCTGCATGGCGGCGCTGGATGCCCAGCGATTTCTGGAGCAAAGCGTTTAAACAGCGGGCACAATCGCCCTTTTGCGGGCCTTTCGCAGGCCTTCTTGGAGCCACAGAGCGCCTGTTTTTAATAACTCCATTTTCAGGCTATAATTTATGGCTTAGCTGAGCATTCGTATGATCCGTACAGCACGGATTCCTGCAGTTGCCAGCATCCGATTTCTAATTTTTTACGGAGAGTGCTCATGGCACGCGTCTGTCAGGTAACGGGCAAAGCCCCAATGGTGGGAAACAAAGTTTCTCACGCCAACAACAAAACCAAGCGCCGGTTCATGCCTAATCTGCAGTACCGCCGCATCTGGGTCGAGAGCGAAAACCGCTGGGTGCGTCTGCGCATTACCAGTGCCGGTCTGCGCTTGATTGATAAAAAAGGCATCGACGCGGTCCTAGTGGACCTTCGTGCCCGCGGTGAAGTCTAAGGAGAACCATCATGGCTAAAGGCGCACGCGAAAAAATCAAGCTGGAGTCCACTGCCGGCACGGGTCACTTTTACACGACCACCAAAAACAAGAAAACCACGCCCGACAAAATGCTGATCATGAAATTTGATCCAAAAGCACGAAAACACGTGGAATACAAAGAAATCAAACTGAAGTAAATTCGTCTGATTTCTGCGACGCCCTGCGTTGCCCAAAAAACCCGCTGCATCACAGCGGGTTTTTTTATGTCTGCTCGTCTCCTGATGCCGCCGCTAGCCAGACAATCAGCTGACCTGCAAAGACCACGGCTGGCAACGATAACACCAGGGGCCGGAGTGCCACTTTCGCTGCACTCTTTTACTAGCATGCGCCCTCGCCTGTCCGCCTCAACACAGTGACCCTGAGCCAGACAAATGAGTTACCTGACTACCTACCCAGCCACAAATAACAAAGCCGCCTCAGCGAAATATCGCTGAGGCGGCTTTGAAAAATTTCAGCTCAAATAGTCTGAATGAGTCAATCAGCTCAGGTGCGGGCGGCACGCAACTTCATCGAGAATTCGCGAAGTGCGGCAATGCCGCTTTCTTCGGCACGGTGACACCAAGCCTGCAACTCAGAGGCGAGTTGCTCGCGCGACGCCGAAGTGGTTAACCACATCTGGCGAAGCTCTTCGCGCATGGTGACCATCTTGTCCAGCACAGGATGCTCAGCTCTAGCTTGGGCAAGTTGTGGCTTGGCCGCTGCCGGCACCCTGTCATCGTCACGGTGCAGCCAATGATTGGCTGCGCGCAACACCGACATGTCCGCTTTTTTGGCTTTCAGCACTTCAATCTCGGCCTTACCGGCACGGCGCAACTCGCGCGCAAAACCAGCCATCACCTCATAGCGGTGCGCAATCAGTGCTTCCAGCGTTTTCTCGTCAGCCACCGGCTGGATGGCACCCAGCTGAAGCTTGGGCGGAACTTTCTTCACGGTCGCCAGGCCCACTTTTTCCATGGCACGGATATAGCCCCAGCCAATGTCAAACTCATAGGGCTTCACAGAGAATTTTGCCGACGTGGGATAGGTGTGGTGGTTGTTGTGCAACTCTTCACCGCCGATAATGATGCCCCAAGGCGAAACGTTGGTGCTGGCGTCAGGCGCTTCAAAGTTGCGGTAGCCCCAGTAATGGCCGATACCATTGATGATGCCGGCCGCCGTCACGGGAATCCACGCCATCTGGACTGCCCAGACGGCTAGGCCAGCTGCGCCAAACAGTGCCAGATTGATGATCAGCATCAGGCCGACGCCTTGCCAGCTAAAACGCGTGTACAGATTGCGCTCAAGCCAGTCATCGGGCGTCCCACGGCCAAACTTGGCGATGGTTTCCATGTTTTTCGTCTCGGCCCGGTAGAGCTCGGCACCTTTCCAGAACACGGTTTTGATGCCGTGTGCATAGGGACTGTGCGGGTCTTCCATGGTTTCGCATTTGGCGTGGTGCTTGCGGTGCACGGACACCCATTCCTTGGTGACCTGACCGGTGCCAAGCCACAGCCAGAAGCGGAAGAAATGAGCCGGAATGGCGTGCAAATCCATGGCGCGGTGCGCCTGATGGCGATGCAGATAAAGCGTCACGCTGACGATTGTGATGTGGGTTGTCACAAGTGCGTACAGCACGATTTGCCACCAGCTGGCGGCTACAAGTCCATGAGCCAGCCAGTCGAGGACGGCATCAAAAACGATCATAAAAGTCCTTTAAACAATCTGCACCAGCCATGTATTTAAAACTTGTCTCTTGGGCTGCACCAGACAACCCTCTATTATATGGCGATGGTCAAAAAACACCACGACTTGCTCGCAGCGCTCGGAATGACCAGGAAAGAATCAAAAGTCGGATAAAGAGGCAACGCCCGCTTATCTGCGGTCATGCATCGCCAAAGATCAAACTTTTTGCCACACTGCCGCAAAAAACCCATCAGTCTGGTGCAGGTAAGGCCAGAGCCTGAGGTAGGGGCCGCGGCAAAGTGTTTCGGCCTTTTCCACTCCCAGATGGGTCAACAAAGGCCCAACTTCAAGCAGGTTGAAATCTTTATTTGCGGCGCTGAAAGCCTCAGCAATCGCCTCATTCTCTTCGCGCAGGATGCTGCAAGTGGCGTAAACCAGCCGTCCACCGGGCTTCAGAAGGCGTGCGGCGCTCTGCAAAATGGCGGTTTGCTTGGCCGTGAGCTCTTCAATCGCCTTGGGGCTTTGCCGCCATTTCAGGTCAGGATTGCGCCGCAAGGTGCCCAGCCCCGAGCATGGCGCATCCACCAGCACCCGGTCGATCTTGCCTGCCAGACGCTTGATGCGGTCATCGCGTTCATGCGCAATGGCCACCGGATGGACGTTGGACAAGCCGCTGCGCGCCAGCCGCGGCTTGAGGGCCGCCAGCCGGTGGCCAGAGGTGTCAAAGGCATACAGTCGCCCGGTATTTCGCATGGCGGCGCCAATTGCCAGCGTTTTACCGCCCGCGCCAGCACAAAAGTCCACCACCATTTCGCCGCGTTTGCCATCGACCAGCAGGGCCAGCAACTGCGAGCCTTCGTCCTGCACTTCAATGGCACCGCGCGTGAAAGCGTCCAGCTTGCCGAGTTGCGGTTTGTCCACCAGCCGCAGACCCCAGGGCGAATACGGTGTTGCTACCGTTTTAATAGCTGACTTGGCAAGTTCCTTCTGTACTTCAGCCCGTTTATCTTTCAAGGTATTGACGCGCAAGTCCAGGCCCGCAGGGGCATTGAGGCTTTCGACCAGCGGCCAGAAGTCGTCTCCCAACTGCTCTTTGAGGGGCTCTACCAGCCATTGCGGCAGGTTGTGGCGGTGCAGTTCCATCAGATCCGAGGGTTTGACCTGGTCACAGCGGGCCAGCCAGTCTTGCTCCTGATCGGTCAGCGCACTCAGCAAGAAATCGCGTTCGGCAGCGAAACCCAGAATCGCCAGGCGCCGCTCCGGCGGTCCACTGCCATGCTGGGCCAGGTAGGTGAAAAGCGATTTTTTGCGCAGCACGGTGTAAACCGTTTCAGCCAGCGTGGCCCGCTCGCGGGGTCCGAGACGCAACTCGCGAAAATAGCGCGACAACACCATGTCGGCGGGGTGGTCAAATTTGAGAACCTGCTTGAGTAGCTCGGAACAACTGTCTAGTAAGGCTTTAGGATGCATGGCCCTATTGTCCCACTGCGGTCCCATAACCCACCTCATGGAGTCTTGATTGACCCTGCCCGACCTCTTGCCACCGCTGATTGAAACCCCGCCCGGCCTGTACCGCCACTACAAGGGCATGCTCTATGAGGTGGTGGGGACGGTCCGCCACAGCGAAAGCCTGGAGCCCATGACGCTGTACCGGGCGCGGTATGGCGAAAAAGGCCTGTGGGTCAGGCCGGCGGCCATGTTCAACGAAGAGGTGGTGATTGACGGCCTCCGGCAGCCACGTTTCGCACGGCAGCCCGATTAGCGTGCTAGCCGAGGCAAGCGTCACCGATAATCATGGGTTATGTCTGAAACCTCCGAAATCGCAAAACAAGTCAAGCGCCGCCGCACGTTTGCCATCATTTCCCACCCTGACGCCGGCAAGACCACGCTGACTGAAAAGCTGCTGCTGTTCTCGGGCGCCATTCAGATTGCTGGCAGCGTGAAGGCCCGCAAGGCTGCGCGCCACGCGACCTCTGACTGGATGGAGATTGAAAAGCAGCGGGGTATTTCGGTGGCCAGCTCGGTCATGCAGATGGAATACCGCGACTGCGTGATCAACCTGCTCGACACGCCCGGCCACCAGGACTTCTCGGAAGACACCTACCGCGTGCTGACGGCAGTGGACGCCGCGCTGATGGTGATTGATGCCGCCAACGGCGTTGAGCCGCAAACGCGCCGTCTGCTGCAGGTCTGCCGCGCCCGCAACACGCCCATCCTGACCTTTGTGAACAAGATGGACCGCGAGGTGCAGGACCCGATGAGCCTGATGGACGAGATCGAACGCGAACTCGGCATGACCGTTGTGCCCTTCACCTGGCCCGTCGGCATGGGCAAGCTCTTTCACGGCGTGTTTGACCGGCGCGAAAACCAGATGCGCGTGTTCAGCCCCGGCGAAGACAAAGCAGGCGGCGACGACGAAATCCTGTCCGGGCTGGACAACGCTGAAGCGGCCAAACGCTTTGGCGCAGAGTTCACGCAGGCGCAGGGCGAAATCGAGCTGGTAGCTGGCGCAACGCCAAAATTCAACCGCGAAGAATTCCTCAGCGGCAAGCAAACGCCCATGTTTTTTGGTTCGGCGATCAACAACTTTGGCGTACAAGAAGTGCTCGACGCCCTCGTGGACCTGGCCCCGCCGCCGTCCGAACGCATGGCCCTGCAGCGCGTGGTGCAACCCGAAGAAAAGAAATTTTCAGGCGTGGTGTTCAAGATCCAGGCCAACATGGACCCGGCCCACCGCGACCGCATAGCTTTTTTGCGCGTGGTCAGCGGCGAGTTCACGCGCGGCATGCGTTTGAAGGTGGTGCGCAGTGGCAAGGAACTGCGGCCCAATACCGTGGTGAGCTTCATGAGCCAGCGCCGCGAGCTGCTCGACACCGCTTTTGCCGGCGACATCATCGGCATTCCCAACCATGGGGTGCTGCAGCTCGGCGACACGCTCACCGAAGGCGAAGCGCTGCAATTCACCGGCCTGCCTTTTTTTGCACCGGAAATGTTCCGCTCGGTGGAAGTGGCCGATCCGTTGCGCAGCAAGCAGCTGCGCGCGGGGCTCACGCAGCTTGGCGAAGAAGGTGCCATTCAGGTGTTCCGGCCCATCGCCGGTTCGCTGTTGCTGCTGGGAGCCGTGGGCCAGCTGCAATTTGAAGTGGTGGCGCACCGGCTGGAGCATGAGTACGGCGTGAAGGCCCGCATCATGGGCAGCCACTTCAACCTGGCGCGCTGGGTTACTTCTGAAGACCCCCATGAACTGAAAAAATTCATCGAGGCCAACGCGCACCGTGTGGCACTCGATGCGGTGGATGCACCGACCCTGCTGGTGGACCACAGCGCCACCTTGCGTGCGGTGGAGCAGCAATGGCCCAAGATCAAGTTCCATGCACTGCGCGAGCACGCGGGGCTGGTTTTTCAGTCAAAAATGTAGTGTTTTATGGCTCTAGCCCAATAAAGGCGGGCGAGATAAGCTATTATTTTTATAGCAAATAAACCAGGCACCCCAAGCAGAGACGGGTCGTCAAAAATCAGACACAGCGTTCAAAAAAGGACCGGACGGCTTGCGGAAAAATCAGGTGTTCCTGCGTGAGCACGCGGGTAGCCAGCGTATCCGCACTGTCGCCGGGTAACACGGGCACCACCGCCTGCGCCAGGATGGCGCCGTGGTCCAGCTCGACCGTCACCTGATGCACGGTTGCGCCCGCAACCTGACAGCCCGCGTCGATGGCACGCTGGTGCGTGTTAAGGCCCGTGAAAGCCGGCAACAGTGAGGGGTGGATATTGATCAGCCGGCCCGCGTAGTGCTGCACAAAGCCAGGCGTGAGGATGCGCATGAAGCCCGCCAGCACCACCAGTTGCGGCGCATGCTGGTCAATACGTGCCATGAGCGCTGCATCAAAGGCCTCACGCGAGTCAAAAGAACGGTGCGACACGACCTCGGTCGCTATTCCCATATCTTTGGCCAGCGCCAGCCCCTGGGCGTCCGCGCGGTTGCTGATGACAGCGGCAACACGCATGCCGCGCCTGTCCTGCCAGGCTTCTTTTTGTGCAGTCCTGGCAATGGCAGCCATGTTGGAGCCGCTGCCAGAAATTAAGATCACGATGTTTTTCATTGTTTCAGGATTATCCCCATGAGATCCCTCACACCGATAGAAGCCCGCGTGCTGGCCACCTTGATGGAAAAAGCCCGCACCGTGCCCGACAGTTACCCGCTGTCGCTCAACGCCTTGCTGCTGGGCTGCAACCAAAAAACCAGCCGCGACCCAGTGATGGAAGTCACCGAGGCCCAAGCCCAAGCGGCGATTGACGCGCTCAAAGCCCTGAGCCTGGCGTTTGAAGCCAGTTCCAGCCGTGTGCCGCGTTTTGAGCACAATTTTCAGCGCGGCTTGCGGGTGAGCGAGCCGCAGGCGGTACTCCTGGGTTTGCTCATGCTGCGCGGGCCGCAAACGCCCGGCGAGCTGCGCACCAACAGCGAGCGTTGGTACAAATTTTCCGATATCGCCAGCGTGGAAGACGCTTTGGCCGAACTGAAAGCCCGCAGCGAAGACGGCGGCGCCGCCATGGTGGCACACTTGCCTCGGGCCGCTGGCATGAGGGAGCAGCGCTGGGCACATTTACTCTGCGGCGATGGGCTATTAGCCTCCCTTCCGCACATCGGCACTAGCGATGACGCTATCAATTCTGAAGCTGAGCCGATTTCTTTGGGCCAGGCCGAACGCCTGGAGCAGCGCATTGAAACCCTGGAAACCCAGGTCTTGCAGCTTCAAGGCCAGCTGGCCCACTTGCAAAAAGAGCTGGGCTTGTCTCAAGCCTGACAGGATGGCGCGAATGATCGTGCTAAAAACACTGCATTGGAGAACTTGCCATGGATTTAGCTTTTACCCCTGAAGAGCAGGCCTTTCGCGAAGAGATACGCGCCTGGGTTCATGCCAACTTGCCGGCTGATATTTCGCACAAGGTACACAACGCCTTGCGCTTGTCGCGTGACGACATGCAGCGCTGGGCCAAAATCCTCGGTAAAAAGGGCTGGCTGGGCCACGCCTGGCCCAAGGAATTTGGCGGCCCGGGCTGGAACGCCGTGCAAAAGCACTTGTTTGAAGAAGAATGCGCGCTGGCTGGCGCCCCCCGCGTCCTCCCATTTGGACCGGTGATGGTCGCCCCCGTCATCATGGCGTTCGGCAATGCGGAGCAACAAAAGCGCTTTCTGCCCGGCATCGCCAGCGGCGAAGTCTGGTGGAGCCAGGGCTACAGCGAGCCAGGCGCCGGCTCCGACCTCGCCTCGGTCAAGTGCCGGGCCGAGCGGCAGGGCAACCAGTACATCGTCAATGGCCAGAAGACCTGGACCACGCTGGGCCAGTATGGCGAGTGGATTTTTTGCCTGGTGCGCACCAGTAACGAAGGCAAGCCGCAGACCGGCATTTCCTTCCTGCTGATCGACATGAAGTCGCCCGGCGTGACGGTGCGCCCCATTGTGTTGCTGGACGGCGAAGCCGAAGTCAATGAGGTCTGGTTCGACAACGTGGAAGTGCCCGCCGAGAACCTGATTGGCGAAGAAAACAAGGGCTGGACGTATGCCAAGCACCTGCTCAGCCATGAGCGCACCAACATCGCCGACGTGAACCGTTCCAAGCGCGAACTCGAGCGCCTCAAGCGCATTGCCAAAGCCGAAAACGTCTACAACGACGTGCGTTTTCGCGATGAAATCGCCAAACTTGAAGTGGACGTGGTCGCGCTTGAAATGCTGGTTCTGCGCGTGCTCTCGGCTGAAAAATCCGGCAAAAACTCGCTGGACATCGCGGGCCTGCTGAAAATCCGCGGCAGTGAAATCCAGCAGCGCTACAGCGAGCTCATGATGCTGGCCGCAGGCCCTTACAGCCTGCCCTTTATCGAAGAAGCCATGGAAGCGGGCTGGCAAGGCGACTTCCCAGGTGGCTTGACCGCCAACGCCCCGCTAGCCTCGAGTTACTTCAATCTGCGCAAGACCACGATTTATGGCGGCTCCAACGAGGTGCAGCGAAATATCGTCGCTCAAACAGTTCTTGGTTAAAGGAAAGCATCATGAATTTCGATTTTACGGACGACCAGGAACAACTGCGCGACGCGGTACGCAAGTGGGTTGACAAAGGCTACAACTTCGAACGCCGCCGCAGCATTGCCAAGGCGGGCGGATTTTCACGCGAGGCCTATGGCCAGCTGGCCGAATTGGGCCTGGCGGGCCTCTACATCCCCGAGGCGCAAGGCGGACTTGGCATGGGGCCTGTGGAAGGCATGGTGGTGATGGAAGAACTCGGGCGCGGCATTGTGCTGGAGCCTTTCGCCCAGACGCTGATGGCTGGCGCCGTGCTCTCTGGCTACGCACCGGAGGCTGTCCAGGCAGCCTGGCTGCCAAAAATAGCCTCGGGCGAAAGCCTGGTGGTGCTGGCTTACCAGGAGCGCGCCGCACGCTACAAATTCGAAATTTGCGAAGCAAAAGCGACTCTAGCCCAAGATACATGGGCGCTAAGCGCTACAAAAAGCATAGTGCACGCCGGTGACCAGGCAGATGCTTTCATGGTGCCAGCCATGATTAACGGCAAGATGGCGCTCTTTCTGGTCGAGCGCACAGCAGCAGGCGTGGCCACCCGCGGCTACGGTACGCAAGATGGCGGCCGGGCTGCAGAAGTGACGTTCAAGGAGGCACTCGCCAGCCTGATCACCCTGGAAGGCTTGACAGCTCTCGCCCATGCCATTGACATCGGCATCGCCGCCTCCTGCGCCGAAGCCGTCGGGGTGATGGACAAGACGCTCAGCATCACGGTGGAGTACATGAACACCCGCAAACAGTTTGGTGTGGCCATCAGCAGCTTCCAGGCACTGCGTCACCGCGTGGCCGACATGAAAATGCAGCTGGAACTGGCCCGCTCCATGAGCTACTATGCGTCGCTCAAACTCAATGCGCCGGCAGAAGAGCGCCGCCGCGCCCTGGCCCGCGCCAAATACCAGTTAGGCGTCTCCATGCGTTTTGTGGGCCAGCAGGCCGTGCAGCTGCATGGCGGCATTGGCGTGACCGACGAATACATCGTGAGCCACTACTTCAAGAAGCTCACCCAGCTTGAGATGACGTTTGGCGACACGCTCCATCACTTGGGCGAGGTATCCAGGCAGATGCAGGACACGGCAGGCGTGTTTGCATAAGGCCTGCCCCGCAGACAGGCATTTCGCTCAGGCGTGCAGGCGCGATGTCTTGGGAATGTGTGCCATCAAAAACTCCATCTGGTCCGCCAGAATACGGCGGTTGCGCAGAATGAAGTCTTCCCACAGGCTGGGCACATAAGGCGTGTACAACAGCGGCATGTGGGCCTGCTCGGGCGTGCGGCTGCTTTTGCGGTGGTTGCAGGCGCGACAGGCGGTCACCACGTTCATCCAGGTATCAATGCCGTTTTGCGCAAACGGAATAATGTGCTCACGCGTCAGGTCTTCTTCGTAAAAGTGATCACCGCAGTAGGCGCACAGATTGCGGTCGCGCGCGAACAGCTTGCCGTTGGTAAGCCCTGGCTTTATGTCAAACGGGCTGATGTTGGGCACGCCCTTGGTGCCGATGATGCTGTTGACCGTGATGATGGACTGCTCGCCCGTGATGGCGTTGTGGCCACCGTGAAACGTGGCAACCCGCGCTCCGATCTCCCAGCGCACTTCATCAGCCGCGTAATGCAACACGGCCTGTTCAAGGCTGATCCACGATTGTGGCAATCCCTGGGCTGAGAGCTTCAAGACCTTCAAAACGAACCTCCATGAACATGGAAACACGGCATCAGACTATCTGCTTGTCAATATACAGTGAAATCATGATAGCTAGCATGACAAACAGGTTCCAATTCACAAGTAGCCGCGTTCAGTCCCCACCCGATCGGCCGGTGTCGCTATAAAAACGATAATTGGTCCCATGAAAGTCTTCCGCGGCTACCGACATCCCCAACTGGCGACGCAGTGCGCCCTGACCATTGGCAATTTCGATGGCGTTCACCGCGGCCACCAGGCCATGCTGGCGCTGCTTAAAAATGAGGCCGAGCACCGCAGCGTGCCCAGCTGCGTCATGACCTTTGAGCCCCATCCGCGTGACTATTTCGCCGCGCTCGCCCGCAAACCCGAGCTGGCGCCCGCGCGCATTGCCACGCTGCGCGACAAGCTCACCGAGCTGGCGCACTGCGGCATCGACCAGTGCGTGGTCCTTCCCTTTAATGCGCAGCTAGCATCGCAACCGCCCGAAGGCTTTATTCAGGATGTGCTGGTTCGGGACTTGGGGGTCCGGTACGTGCTGGTGGGCGATGATTTCCGTTTTGGTGCCCAACGCGCAGGCGACTATGCCATGCTGGACGCAGCAGGTGAGCGTCTCGGTTTTGACGTCGCCCGCATGAACAGCTACGAAATATCTGACCCCCACGCCCGGCTGCACCTCGCTGCACCCCAAGGGGGCGCTCCCACCTTGGGACGGCCCGGCGGCGGGCATAGCACCCGAGTTTCCAGCTCAGCCGTGCGCGAGGCGCTGGCACAGGGTGATATGGGCCGCGTGGCGAGCCTGCTGGGCCGGCCTTACAGCATCTCGGGCCATGTGGTACACGGCCGCAAATTGGGCCGCGATCTGGGTTTTCGTACGCTCAACTTGCGGTTTTCCCACTGGAATCCGGCTGCCAGCGGGATTTTTGCCGTGCATGTGCATGGCCTGACCGGGCCACCGCTGCCTGGGGTCGCCAATCTGGGTATACGGCCCTCGCTCGACCCTGGCGACGCTAACGGCGGGCGCGTGCTGCTCGAGACCCATTGCCTCGAATGGCCCGCCAGCCTTGGCCCAGAGGGGGCATACGGTAAAATCATTCGTGTGGAACTGCTACACAAACTGCACGACGAACTGAAATACGACAGCCTGGAAGCCCTCACGCAGGGAATCACAACAGACTGTGTTGATGCACTTGCTTTTTTCGCTGCGCGAATTTGACGGGGCGCTGCGCCCCGCTCTAACCGTTCGCCCCCTGCATTCATTGACATACCGCAGGGGATCTTTTGAAGGTGGTCCTGACGACTGCCTGTCAACCCAAAAGTTTGTCCCAAGAGTTTCAAAATGACAGAAAAAGTCGATTACCGCCAAACACTGAACCTGCCCGAAACCCCCTTCCCCATGCGCGGCGACCTGCCCAAGCGCGAGGCGGGCTGGGTCAAGGAGTGGGAAGACCAGGGGCTTTACAAAAAACTGCGCGAGGCGCGCTGCGGCGCAGTGAAGTTTGTGCTGCACGACGGTCCGCCGTATGCCAACGGCAGGATCCACATCGGCCACGCCGTCAACAAGATTCTGAAAGACATGATCGTCAAGGCGCGCCAGCTCAAGGGGCTGGACGCCATTTATGTGCCGGGCTGGGACTGCCATGGCCTGCCGATTGAAAACGCCATTGAAAAGCTGCATGGGCGCAACCTGCCGCGCGATGAAGTACAAGCCAAGAGCCGCGCCTTTGCCACCGAGCAAATTGTGGGGCAGATGGCCGACTTCAAACGCCTGGGCGTGCTGGGCGAATGGGACAACCCCTACCGCACCATGGATTTCGGCAACGAAGCCAATGAAATCCGCGCGCTCAAACGCATCATGGAACGCGGCTTTGTATACCGTGGTCTGAAACCCGTGTACTGGTGTTTCGACTGCGGCTCGTCGCTGGCCGAATTCGAGATCGAATACGCCGACAAGAAATCCCAGACGCTGGACGTCGGCTTCAAATGCGCCGAGCCCGAAAAGCTGGCAGCAGCTTTTGGATTGTCCAGCCTTGCCAAAGACGCCTTTGCCGTGATCTGGACCACCACCGCGTGGACCATTCCGGCCAACCAGGCGCTCAACCTCAATCCCGAACTTGAGTATGCACTGGTCGATACCGAACGCGGCCTGCTTCTATTGGCGGCCGTGCTGGTGGACAAGTGCCTGGAACGCTACCAGCTCACTGGCCAAGTGCTGGCGACCACGCATGGCAAACACCTGGCGCTGCTGAACTTCATGCATCCGCTGTATGACGTGGACGCCGGCTATCGGCGCTTCAGCCCGGTGTTTCTGGCCGACTACGCCACCGCCGACGACGGCACGGGTATCGTGCACTCCTCGCCCGCTTATGGGGTGGAAGACTTTAACTCCTGCGTGGCCAATGGTATGGCCTATGACGACATCCTGAACCCGGTGCAGGGCAATGGCCGCTATGTGGACGACTTACCGCTGTTTGGCGGCCTCAACATCTGGAAAGCCTGCCCCGTCGTCATTGAGACGCTGCGCGAGCACGGGCGCCTGTTTGCCACCGACAACATCGTTCACAGCTACCCGCACTGCTGGCGCCACAAGACGCCGGTGATCTACCGCGCAGCGGCCCAGTGGTTCATCCGCATGGACGAAGAAACATCGGGCACCCAGGGCGTGTTCACCAAGGACAAGGCCGGCAAAACGCTGCGCCAGCTGGCTTTGGCCGCGATCGAGGAAACCCGCTTTTATCCCGAAAACGGCAAAGTGCGCTTGCGCGACATGATCGCCGGCCGGCCCGACTGGTGCATCAGCCGCCAGCGCAACTGGGGCGTGCCGCTGCCCTTCTTCATCCACACCGCCACGGGCGAATTGCACCCGCGCACCATGGAAATCATGGACCAGGCGGCCGACATGGTGGAAGCTGGTGGTATCGAGGCCTGGAGCAAGGCGAGCGCTGAATCCATCATCGGCGCTGATGCCCCCGACTACATCAAAAGCACCGACATTCTCGACGTGTGGTTTGACTCTGGAACCACGCATGACCACGTCCTCCGGCACAGCCACGCGGCGCAGTCGACCTGGCCGGCTGACCTGTACCTGGAAGGCCACGACCAGCACCGCGGCTGGTTTCACTCGTCGCTGCTCACGGCTTGCGCGATGTATGACCATGCGCCCTACAAAGGCCTGCTCACCCATGGCTTCACTGTTGACGGCAAAGGCCGCAAGATGAGCAAGAGCGAGGGGAATGTCGTGGCGCCACAAGAAGTCAGCGACAAGCTCGGTGCCGAAATCATCCGCCTGTGGTGCGCGTCCACCGATTACTCGGGCGACCTGGGCATTGACGACAAAATTTTGGCCCGCGTGGTCGACGCCTACCGCCGCATCCGCAATACGCTGCGCTTTCTGATGGCCAACGTGAGCGATTTCGACCCCGCCCAGGACGCGGTACCGTTTGACGAGATGCTGGAGATCGACCGCTACGCGCTGAGCCGTGCGGCGCAACTGCAGGCCGACATCCTGGCGCACTACGAGGTGTATGAATTTCATCCGGTCGTCTCCAAACTGCAGATTTACTGCAGCGAAGACCTGGGGGCTTTTTACCTCGACATCCTGAAAGACCGGCTCTACACGACGGGTCCCAAGTCGCTGGCACGGCGCAGCGCGCAAACAGCGCTGCACGCGATCACGCATGCCATGCTGCGCTGGATGGCGCCGTTTTTGAGCTTTACCGCCGAAGAGGCTTGGAAGATTTTCGGCCAGTCGGAGTCCATCTTTCTGGAAACCTACGCCGAACTTCCCGCGCCCGATGCCGCCCTGCTGGCCAAGTGGTCACGCATTCGCGAAATCCGCGATGCGGTCAACAAAGACATCGAAGCCTTGCGGGCCGACGGCAAGGTGGGCTCGTCGTTGCAGGCCAACCTGATACTGGCCGTGCCGTCCGACGACCACGCGCTGCTGGCCAGCCTGGGCCATGATCTGAAGTTTGCATTCATTACATCTGCTATTGATTTGATAGCTGGAAGCACCCTTCAATCAAGCGTTAGTACCAGTTCAGCCACAAAATGCGAGCGCTGCTGGCACTACCGGGACGACGTGGGCATTGACCCCGCTCACCCCACGATTTGCGGCCGATGCACCAGCAACCTGTATGGCGCGGGTGAAGACAGGAAGTTCGCGTAATGGCAAAAACCTCATTCAAGAAAACATCGGGGTCCATGCTGCCCTGGCTGGGCTTGGCACTGATCCTGGTCATTACCGACCAGTTCACCAAGGTGCTGATCCTGGGCTATTACCGCCTCGGTGATGCCACCTACGTGACCAGCTTCTTCAATGTGGTGCGGGTTCACAACCTGGGGGCTGCGTTTTCATTCCTGGCATCGGCTTCGGGCTGGCAGCGCTGGTTTTTTACCGTCATCGGTGTGGTGGCTGCCGTCTTTATCGTATGGCTACTCAAGTCGCATGCCGGGCAAAAGCTGTTCTCGTTTGCCCTGGCCTGCATTTTGGCCGGCGCGGTGGGCAACGTGATTGACCGCAGCCTGCACGGCTATGTGGTGGACTTTCTGGATTTTCACTATGGCAGCTGGCATTTCCCGGCCTTCAACATGGCCGACAGCGCCATCACCTTCGGCGCGATCTGCCTGATCCTGGACGAATTGCTGCGCGTGCGGAAGACACACTAAGGCCAGCTCACACTGTTTTCACCCCCGCTCCCTTCCGGTTGCGACCCAAAAGGCCATGTGCCGCGTTCCGGTTTGAGCAGCGCCATTCATAGAGCTCGTTCTTGACGCTGTTCGCGGCGCCGAACGACAGGTCGAAACCGGGCCACAGGCCCGCGACCGAGCGCCGAGTGAGTCGAGGACAGCCTGATACGAAAGGTCATGAACTCGGATCCGACGAATCAACGCGCCGGAGGCGCCAGCGCGCGCTCGACGCGCTGTTCCAACTCTGTCAGGCCGAAGCTGGTAAGGTCCAGGTCGTGGGTGGTGGATAGCAGGCACACGGTGGCTGCGCCGAGTTCGGCCTTGAGTTCGCCCAGGAAGGGACTGGACGCAAAGATAGCCAGCGAACGTTTTTAGGTTCAATGCACCATCAGCACCGGCAAGGTCATGGACCGCAGCACCGTGCGAGAGGTACCGCCCAATACCCACTCGCGGGCGCGGCTGTGGCCGTAGCAACCCATCACCAGCAGGTCGGCCTCGAGGTCGAAAGCACGCGACAACAGCAATTCGCCCAGTGCCTCGGGCTCCTCGCCCTCGCGGTGCCAGGTCACCTCCACCCCATGCAGCTTGAGGTAGCCGTTCAGGTCCAGCCGGTCGCCGCCGATCGCCCCTTCCTCGCCGGACCAGGAGAGGACGTGAACGCGACGCGCGCGCTGCAGCAGAGGCACGGCGGCGCTGACGGCATGGGCCGCCTCGCGGGTAGGTTTCCACGCGATCACGACGGTCTCGCCAACCCTGGGCGGAACGCCCGCATAAGGCAGGATCAAGGCCGGCTTGCCGCTTGCGGCCATCACGGTCTCGGCGAAATCGAATGGAACGCCGTCCGTTGATGGACTGGAAGGGTCGTGCTGGCCCAGCACCAGCAGGTCCGCGTAGAGCGCCTGCTGCGCGAACGCAGCCATGATGGGATCGTCGCGAATCTCGGCCCATGCGACGTAGACGCCGGTCGTCGCCAGCGACTGCTCGAACGCGGTGCGCGCGCGGAGCCGCCGCTCGTCGTCAATGTCACGCAAGGCGGCCGCGATGCCTGGTCCGGCCTCAGGCGAGAACGGCAACTCCACAAAACTGGGTGTCACAGCGTACAGCGCGGTCACCGCAGCGCCGTGCGCCTGCCCGAACCGGCGCGCCACCTCCAGGCGTTGCACCGCCCGCGGCGAGGCGTCAAGGTGCACCAGCAGTTGTGTCAGGGAAGCTTTCATGGACCTACTCCTTCAACAGCTTGCGATCCCACAACGTTAGAGCGCGAGCGCCCGGGACGGATTGACAAGCATCAACCACCCGTCATGGCCGCGTTCACGGCTCCAGCGGTTCGCTCACGCCGTGTTTGATGGCGTAGCGAATCAGCTCGCTGTGGTTTTGCAGGCCCATTTTCTGCATCAGGTTGGCCTTGTGGGTACTGACGGTCTTGACCGAGAGCTTGAGGTCCGCGGCAATGTCGGTCACGGATACGCCGTCAGCGAGCAGACGGAACACTTCGAACTCCCGGTCCGACAGCGACTCGTGTGCTGGCGCAGCCCCACCCTGCATGGCGCCCAAGGCCAGTTGCTCGGCCACCTCGGCGCTAATAAAGGCACCACCTGCGGCGACCCTGCGCAGGGCCTGGACCAACTGCGTCGGCGCGCTTTCCTTGGTCAGGTAGCCGCTCGCACCGGACTTGATGGCGCGTACGGCGTACTGGAGTTCCTCGTGCATGCTGAGAACGAGGATGCGCAGCTTGGGCTTCTCCCCATGCACTAGCTTGATCAGTTCCATACCACTGCGCCCAGGCATGGACAGGTCCATCACCAGCACATCGAAATCTGATTCGCGCACGCGCTGCATCACTTCGGTTCCGTCAGCCGCCTCACCCGCCACCTCCATGTCGTCGACAGAAGCAAAGATGCGCTTGAGCCCCTCCCGGACGATGGCGTGGTCATCGGCGATCACGATCCTGATCATTCCGGAACTCCCGATTGCGGCAACGGAATGTACATTTCGACCAATGTGCCATGCCCCAGCGCGCTATTGATGGCGATGCTACCCCCGAGCAGCTGCGCCCGCTCGCGCAAACCCATAAGCCCCAGCGATTGCGGCTTGCGCGGCACCGCCGTGACAAAACCGCAGCCGTTGTCCCGCACGGTCAGCATGACCGCGCGCGGCACCTTGTCGATGACCACGGCGACCTCCGACGCCCCAGCATGTTTGGCGACGTTGGCCAGCGACTCCTGGACGATCCGGAACACTGCAGTCGCGTAAGGTTCCTGCAGTTCCAACTCCTCGTCCACGGAGAGCTTGCAGGCAACACCGCAGCGCTGGGTGAAGTTGCCCACCAGCCATTCAATGGCGGGCACCAGGCCCAGGTCGTCCAGCAGCAGCGGCCGCAAGTCCGCGGCAATACGGCGCGTGGCGCCGATCGTACGGTCGAGCGTCTCCAGCATGTTGGTTAGCTTGGCAACTGCGGCCTCGGGAGCGATGGCGGCGTTGTCGCGCACCCAAATGGTGTCCATCTTCAGCGCCGTCAGGGATTGGGCAAGGTCGTCATGCAACTCGCGCGCCACGCGGGCTTTTTCTTCTTCGAGGATGGCATTGGCCGCCATAGCGAAAGCGTTCCGTTCCTCCTGAACTCGATCACGCTCGGTCACATCAGGCGGTCTGATGGTAAAGAACTTCCCATCGGCTGTCCTGAGCCGGGAAACCGGCACGTCCATCTGGAACTCTTCGCCGATTGAGCGCAGCCCGTATAAGTGACCGCCCACCGCCGGAGTTCCAATTCCCATCAATGGCCTCGACCTAAGGTCAGTCTGGATACGGTTGTCCATAAATCCTCCTGAAGCTTCCCTCTTCCTCAGTCATGCTTTGTATCTTCAGCCGCCTTTTTGACGGATTGACTACAACTGCTTGCACTGTCTTGCGTGGGAATGTCTAATCTATTTATGTCACGCTCAAACCTTAGGGTAAATTGATGTTCGCATCTATATCAATAGCCGAAAAAAAACATATAGTTACAATAGTTGCATAACGTAACTACCAAATTCAAACCCTGTGGTGTTTAGCAAAAAAGATAGCAAGACAGGTTGATGCTGATTCATGGAAGCAGTCAGACATGAGCAGCAATGACCCGCCCGTCGCTCATGCGCCGGGCGCTAAAACGATGTTTGGCTGCTCGTTCCCCATTATGATGGCGTCCATGACCGAGTCCAACACAGCCGTAAGGCGTGCTTCCACATTGCTGACCTGGGAGGCATCAAGGCTGTGGACGGAAGAAAAAGGCAGGGCCCAGTGCAGCCGACACTGCGCAAGGCCGACAGGCTCCTAGCGCATCAGCACGGCACCGGCCGACTCCTGGAATGGGCCAAGCGGGTTGCTCTGCCTCTCGACGCGAGCGATTTGCGCCTGCCCTGCATAGTTGCGAAACAGCACCGTGCTGTCACTGACAACCACCAAGGCCTGAAACGACCACCCGGTGACGTCTGTCGTGCGGCGAATATTCAGGACGTCCAGCCAGAAGCCGCCGGTGCGGCGCCGATCCTGTCGCTCGAAGTGGAACAGGTAACCACGGCACGCCGCTTGGGCCTCTACGCACTTCCTGACGCCGGGATCCAGTGCCGACAGCGGCAGGCCCGGGTAAGGAGCCAGCCGCGCGACGATGTCGGGGTAGGGAATCAGGGTGACGTTGGCACCGCCCTCGGGATCGAACCCGAGGTCTTTGAGTTCCGAAAAACGCGTCTTCAGAGGGACGATGCGCTCGGCCGCCGCTTGGGCGGACTCGAATGTGGCAAAGGTACCTGGCGTGTCGCTGCTGCCGCGTGGCAGCATGGCAGAGCAGGCAGACAAGGCGGCGCAGGCAAGCACGACGATTAGCAGGCGGTATTTCATGCAAACACTATGCTCGCTGCTAAACGATCCCGGTTTGACCCGCATCAACAAAATTCATTGACCCACGTCAATGCCGTCCGCCCGGCCGTCGACCACACTGAAGCCGTCAAATACAGCATAAAGGAGCTGATCATGTACAAGCGAATACTCGTTCCAGTGGACGGAAGTGAGACCTCAAACAAAGCTTTGGTGGCTGCACTGCAACTGGCCAAAGACGCAGGAGGACGCGTGCGGCTCGTCCACGTCGTTGAAGAGCTGGCCTACCTGAGCGGCTATGAGCAGTTTGGCGGTTATTCGGACGAGTTATTCAGGGTGATGCGCGAAACCGGGACCAAGGTGCTCAATGACGGCATGGCCATTGCCCAGGCTGCGGGCATAGAGGCGGACAACCTGCTGTTCGACAACCTTGGTGGGCGACTCGCCGAAGTAGTTGCCGACGCCGCCAAACAATGGAACGCCGACCTCATCGTAGTCGGCACTCACGGCCGCCGGGGCGTGGGCCGCATGCTGCTGGGCAGTGGCGCCGAACAGATCATCCGCTTGGCACCCATGCCGGTGCTGGTGGTTCGCTCGGGCGAGGACAGCGGCTCAAAAGCGGCCTGAAACGCAGCCCATCCAGAACAGGCCACGAGGGAACACAGACACTCAACCAGTTGCTGGCCGAACTGGACGGCTTCGACACCAGCGCGGGGTTGATCCTGCTGGCCGCCACCAACCGGCCCGAAATTCTCAACCCTGCCCTGCTGCGGGCGCGTGGAGATTCTCAGCGTGCACCTCAAACGCATCAAGCGGGCATCCAGTGTGGACTTGGTGAACGAGGCCGCGTTGCTGGCGACGTGGCGCGAAGCCGAGGAAGTGACGCTGCATGATTTCACGGAGGCTATCGAACGCATCATGGCCGGACTGGAAAGGCGCAATCGCGTCTTCAACGCCAGTGAGTGCCGCATCATTGCCGTGCATGAAGCGGGACATGCGCTGGTAGCCATGTCGATCCATGGCATGGACAAAGTCCACGAGGTGTCGATCATCCCGCGGGGTATCGACTCGCTGGGCTACACCATCCATAGACCGACGGCAGACCGCTTCGTGACGACACGGCAGGAATTCAAGGAAAAGCATGGCGATGCTGATGGCGGCCGTGCCGCCGAGCCCCAGGGAATACCGTGAAGCGCTCGACCAAGGCGTACTCCCGCCATACCTTCAGCCTTGAGCCGTCCGGGCCCTACTTGCAGCGTGGGACGGCATGCACCAGCAGTTCGCGAACCTGCTCGTCGCTAATCTGGTCGAAGTCGCGGTAATACTGGCCGACACTGCGGAAATCCGGCGGACTCAGCACGCAGACGAACTCGTCCGCCGCCGTGCCGATCAGATCCTGCGCCCCGGACGGCGCTACCGGCACAGCCACCACGATCCACGCCGGCTTGGCGCTTCGCAGGGCCATGAGCGCGGCGCGCATCGTGGCGCCGGTGGCCACGCCGTCATCGACCACAATGACCGCGCGCCCTTCGATCCTCGCGGGTTCACGCGTGCCGCGGTAGAGAACCTCGCGCCGAGCCGGTTCGCGGCTCCCGGTGGCGATGGCCCCCTCCTGCTGCTGCAGGCTCATGCAACTGCTGGCCACGATCTGCTGGTTGACATACATCGCGCCGCCACCGGCGATCGCGCTCATGGTCAGTTCGGGCTGGTGCGGCACGCCCAGCTTGCGCACAATCAGCAGGTCCAGCTCCGCACCCAGCGCCCGGGCCACTTCCCATGCGACGGGCACACCGCCATGCGGCAGAGCCAGCACCACGACATCGTCGCGTCCGGCATAGGCCTGCAGGTGCCGGGCCAATATGCGCCCGGCAGCGGCGCGATCAGTAAACAAGCCGTTCATAAGTTTTCCCTCTGGATACCTGGCTATCAAGTTAGGGCACGATCTGCCCGGCTGCATTGACCCACATCAATGCCCTTGCCGACGGCGTCCTTGAAGTGCCGTGGCTGCATGCAACAGTTCAAACCAAAGCATGGCCGCCAGCGCCAAGCCAATCACAGCAGGGACTATGGCTTCAGCCGCGCCGCATTCTCCTGCGTGAGACCTGGGATTTCGGAATTTGTTCATGACGCCAGCGTATGGACAACAGGTGTTCGCCTTGTTGAGCGACGACAAGCTTGCAGCGCGGCAACGCGCTTGACAATTGTCAACCCCATCGGAAGGAACCTCGCTAAACTGGCTTCGCGTTCTTACCCAGGAGAGAAACATGAACGATGCAAGCACAACTCCCAAAGACAGTCAGACGCAGCTGGCGCAGGATTTCAAGGCCGTGGTCAATGATGCCGAGGAGCTACTTCGCCACGCGGCTCATGATGCGGGCCAGGGCTACCACGACGCGCGCGAGCGGCTTGAGCAAAGCCTGAGGACCGCGCGCCGCGAACTTGACAGCATGGAGCAAGCCCTTCTGGAGGGTGCGCGCCACGCCGGCCGCGCCACCGACGACTATGTCCACGGCCATCCCTGGGAATCGATCGGCATTGGTACCGGCGTGGGCCTGCTGGTGGGCATGCTGATCGCGCGCAAGTAGGCACCTGGGCCGGGTGCCAAACCTTGACGCGGCGGGGCTCCAATCGTCTGCTACTCTACCGCGGAGGCTCGAACTGGCCTCGCTCGACATTAAGGAGGAACGGCTATGTATCGGTGCCTTGGTCGCTGGAACCTTGACTCGCGCTCATGCTCGCGCGGGTACTCGCGGCCGCCGTGGTGATCTAATTCTGGGACGGCGACGGCCAGTGCGAAACTTGCTGGGCGACACCGATGCCGATCGGAAGGATGGCAATTTGCGTGAACCAGGGCTATCGGCCGGACGGGAGCTTGCCATTGACCTGGATCAACACCGGTGGCGAATGCCACGCCTAAGCTGAAGCCCTCGCATCAAATCCGGAGAACCCACCATGTACCAACGCATTCTTGTGGCAACCGACGGCTCTACCCTTTCGAAGAAGGCTGTGCGTAGCGCTATCAACTTGGCCGCTGCCGTCGGTGCAGAGTTGGTCGCGCTGTATGTCGTGCCGCGCTACCCCGTCAGTTACTTCGAAGGCGGCGTAACGATCTCGGTGCAAGACATCGCACGCACCGAGAAACAGTGGAGCGACAAGGGTCAGGCCGTGGTCGACGCCGTGCAACAGTTGGCGCAGGCCGATGACGTCAAAACCAAGGCCGTCGTTACTCAGTCAGACTTCGTGGCCGAATCGATCATGGCCACTGCCAAGAAATACAAGTGCGACCTCGTCGTCATGGCCTCGCACGGCCGCAAGGGCATCAAACGGGTGCTACTGGGTAGCGAAACCCAACATGTGCTCACGCACGGTACTGTGCCCGTTCTGGTGTTGCGTTGAACCTGCAAAAAAAAGAAGGGGAAACGCATGAAAGTCCTGCTTGCCGCCGACGGCAGCAAGTTCACCAAGAAGGCACTGGCCTTTCTCGTCACCCATGAAAGCCTGGCTGGCGCCGAGGGCGAACTGGTCGTACTGCATGTGCAGCCGCCTGTTCCTCCGCGCGTCAAGCGCATGGTAGGCGCCGCCACCGTCACCGCCTACCATCGCGACGAGGCCAAAAAGGTGCTGGACCCGATCGAGCGCTTCCTCAAGCGCCACAAGATGCGGTTTAGCACGTCCTGGGTCGTCGGCTCGCCGCCTGTCGAGATCGTGCGTGCCGCGCAACGGGACAAGGCACACCTAATCGTCATGGGCACCCATGGCCACGGCCTCATCGGCCGCGCGCTGATGGGCAGCGTGGCCCAGCGGGTCGTGGCAGATTGCGATATTCCGGTTCTGCTGGTGAAGTAGCGGCTACGGCCCCAGGCAAAACTCATTTTTCGTTCACCCTTTCAGCCCGGCCAGCCGGTGGGACGGCGCTGCGCCAACTGTTCGTGCTCCTGCACCATTTGGACTTCCAGCTGCGGGCGTCCTTTTTTCGCCACGGCGATGGCCTTGGCGCGGTCTTTGCGGTGCGGGTACATCTGCTCGAACAGCTCAAGGTTGTGCTGGCAAAAACGTATGGCGTTTTGCCGTGATCCATGGGGTGGGCGGCACAGGCTGGACTCGAACACCTCGCGCTCCACCCCGCATCACGCCGCAGTCACGCAGCGCGTTCCAGTGTGTTGCATCGCGGGCATCGAATACCACTGGATGGGGTGCCGCAGCAGCACCAGCCTGGCCTGGGCCAGCGCGGCTTGCTCGCGGTCCACGTCAATCGCGTAATCGGGGTAGCTGGAATGCAGGTCTTGCAGTTGCACGCGCGGCAGTGCTTGCGTTGCCTCCATCAGGGGAGCGATTGATCCGCAACTCGCGCCAAATAACAATTGGGCCATGATGACATGAATGTCACGGCTTGCCATTCTTTCAGCGGCTATATCAGCGGTTGTGAGAACCGTGTCCATGCCGTTACCATAGCGGGAAAGCAAGATGAAGCAGCAGAGGAGATTTGTATGCCCGTGGTTGTAATTGCCAATCCGAAGGGGGGCGTCGGCAAATCGACGTTGGCCACCAACGTAGCCGGCTACTTTGCCAGCCAGGGCCATGCGGTCATGCTAGGGGACGCCGACCGGCAGCAGTCTTCCAGGTTGTGGCTGGGCTTGCGACCGCCGGCTGCGCGACCCATCGCGACCTGGGAAGTAAACGCCGACCTGATTGTCAAACCGCCCAAAGGCACGACCCATGTGGTGCTGGACACGCCCGCCGGCCTGCATGGCCGGCGTTTCAGCGATGTCGTCAAGCTCGCCGACAAGGTGATCGTGCCGCTGCAGCCCAGCGTGTTCGATATTTTTGCCACGCGCGCGTTTCTGGATCAGTTGGCCGAGCACCGCCATGCCGGCAAGCTGCAGGTGGGCATTGTCGGCATGCGCGTGGATTCACGCACGATTGCGGCCGACAAGCTGCGTGAATTTGTGGACGGCCTGGGCCTGCCGGTGCTGGGTTATGTGCGCGACACGCAAAACTACATCCATCTGGCGGCACGGGGCTTGACGTTGTTTGACGTGACTCCCGGCCGGGTTGAAAAGGACCTGGTGCAATGGCAGGGCATCTGCAACTGGCTGGGCTAGCTTGCAGCGCCGCCGCAGTCAGCGGGCCGACTTGTCGCTGACTCGACAAGCCTGACCCCGCATTGCTCTGGATATGCCGCTAAAGTCAGGGCATGAAAACATTCCAAACCCTCTCTGAGCTGGTTCCCCTGGTCGGACAGGAAGTCGCTGTCAGCGACTGGGTCACCATCACGCAGCAGCAGGTCAACCTGTTCGCCGAGGCCACGGGCGACCACCAGTGGATTCATGTGGACCCCGAAAAAGCCAGCGCCGGGCCGTTTGGCGGGCCCATCGCACACGGCTTTCTGACCCTGTCGCTGCTGCCGAGGTTTTTTGAATCATCGTTTGAGATCACCGGCTCACGCATGGGCGTGAATTACGGTCTGAACAAGGTACGCTTCACGGCACCCGTCCCCGTGGGCAGCCGCCTGCGCGCCCACATGAAGCTGCTGGCGGCCGAGCCGATTGACCATGGCGGCATGCAGATGGCCTGGGAAGTGACGGTGGAGCGCGAAGGGTCGGCCAAGCCGGTGTGCGTGGCCGAATCGCTGGTGCGGCGCTTTCCCTGAGCCATGGAGCTTCGGGGGCCGACGCGCCTGGTGGTGCGTCAGCGCGCGCTTTGTGTTTTAAATGGTCGTCAACTGGCCGGCTGGCACCCAGCCTTCAAATACATTGATCAGACTGTGGATGCGCTCGGTTGCCTCGGTCTGGCTGTGTACTTTCGCAATGCATTGATGCAGGTCGCTGCGCAACAGCCACAGGTCAGCCGGTGTCCGGGCGACGTTGATCTTGTAGATGACCCGCTGCGTACGCATGTCTTTGCAGTCATGCAATACCGTCTGAAGGCTTTCCCGGATTTGCTCAATCGGCAATCGGCTGTTCGCCCTTCCGGAATCGGAAACGCTGGACGCTGTACGATCAAAAATACGGTGGATAACCATGTTCACTCAGTACTCCTGCCAGTCTCGTGAACTGAAAGGATAGAGGGAATTACGCAAGACCAGCCGGGTGTCGGCATCCCTGCGAACGAGAGTTCGTGTTATAGGGTTTTCCCTAGGCTTCCCCAAACCAAAAAGTTGGTGAAAAGGGCTAGAGGCTTATTGATGTGCCAACAACAGTATGCGGCAGAGTGGTGCTTGGCTCGTTATTCGATGTTGGGCAGGCAGGTTGCCCCGGCAAAACCGTTCTGCCGCCAGGCCTCAAACACCGTGACTGCGACGGTATTGGACAAGTTGAGGCTGCGCTGGTCCGGCCGCATGGGTACCTTGAGGCGCTGGATCGCCGGAAAGAACTCCCGCACTTCAGGCGCCAGGCCCTTGGTTTCAGAGCCAAACACCAGCCAGTCACCGGGCAGGAAGCGCATGTCATACAGGCTGCTGGTGCCTTGCGTGGTCATGGCAAATAGCCGCCCGGGCTGCGGTTGCTGGCTGTCCAGCAGCGCTTGCCAGTTGGCGTGACGCAGCACCTGGGCGTACTCGTGGTAGTCGAGCCCGGCGCGCCGCATGTGCTTGTCGTCCATCGAAAAACCGAGCGGCTCCACCAAATGCAGGCGGCATCCGGTGTTGGCGGCCAGACGAATCACATTGCCGGTGTTGGGCGGAATTTCGGGCTCGACAAGGACAATATTGAACATCGCTGGATTGTCGCCCGTGAGCCAACTTGGGGGGAGTGATTCACCAAGCGAAAAGCGTGCGGGCTTACTGCGTGCGCTGCGAAGGGCCGCCCCAAGCAAGCACAGCCCCCTCGGGGGGCAACGCATTACACGCAGTGAAAAGCGTGGGGGCTTATTGCGTACGCGCCAGCACCACAGCGGTGATATGTGCAGCACCGGCCTCCCGCAGGGCCTGCGCCGCTGTAAACAGCGAGGCGCCGCTGGTCATCACGTCGTCCACTAGCACCACGCGTCGGCCCTCCAGCTCGGCAACGCGCAGCGGATCGACCTGGAAGGCACCCTTGACATTGGTCAGTCGGGCCTCGCGTTTGAGCTGGCTCTGCGGACGGGTGTGTTTGACGCGTAGCAGCAGCTGGGCATCAGGATTGGCCCTGGTCTGCGTTTGCCGGGCCAGCGCGCTGGCCAACTCCCAGGCCTGGTTGAATCCGCGGGTCTGCAGGCGTTCGGCCGACAGCGGCAGCGGAACCACCCAGTCTTTGACATCCAGATCGGCAAACACCTGCAGCACGCCGGGCGTCTTGAGCAACAAGGCTGCAAAAAAAGCAGCCCAACCGTGCTGCTCGCCAAATTTGTAACTGGCAATCAGGGTGGACCACGGGTAGGCATAGGGCACTGCCGCCAGCGCCCTGTCCAGCGGCGGCCGCTGGCGCGCGCAGGCAGCGCAAAGATCGGGGCCAGCCCTGAGGCCCATGGATAAATCGGCGGGCAAGGCCAGCGCGCAATGGTCGCAGCGAGGCTGCACCGTCGCAAAGCGCGCCTCGCAGGGCTGGCACACCTGGCGCGCTGGCCAGCTGCGGCAAACGGCGCACTGACTGGCAAAGCCGGGTAGCCGGGGCAGGAATAAACCAGGGGAAAGCAGGCGGGTGAACACCGTGTCAATATACTCGCGTACTTCCTGCTCCCGATCTGTTCCGCGGACTCCCCGTCAAACGTCTAGCCCCTCCAATGACCACCACCCAGCGCCCGCCCACACTTGATCCGCTCGCCGTCAGCCGCTGGCAGCGCACGGCGCCGCTTGCCTCACCGTGGCTCCATGAAGAAGTGGCAAACCGCATGCTTGACAGGTTGCAGTGGATCAAGCTGAAGCCGCAAGCGTGGGCGCACTGGGGCGCCGTGCGCGGCGGTCTGCAGGCCCATGCGAAATTGGCCACCATGTATCAAAATTCAGCATGTTTTGTGGCTGAATCCCATACAGGACGGGCACAAGCAGCTATAAAACATATAGCAAAACCGTGGTGGAACCCTAAGCAATGGAGGGCAGTTCCCACTCGCTTTGAGACGCCACCACCGGCCAGTGTGGACATGCTGTGGGCCAACATGGCCCTGCACGAATCGGCCGACCCGCAAGCCCTGCTGGCCGAGTGGCACCAAGCGCTGAAGGTTGACGGGTTCCTGATGTTTTCATGTTTGGGGCCCGATACTGCCCGGGAATTGCGCGACATTTACGCCCAACTGGGCTGGCCTCCTGCGGGGCATGAGTTGACCGACATGCACGACTGGGGCGACATGCTGGTGCAAACCGGCTTTGCCGAACCGGTGATGGACATGGAGCGCATTACGCTGACCTATGAGACGCCAGCGCGGCTGTTGCATGAACTCGCTGAACTGGGCCGCAACTTTCATCCGGCGCGCTTTCCTGCCCTGCGCGGCCGTCAGTGGAAGGCGCGGCTGGAGCAGGCGCTGGTTGAGCATCTGACAGGCCAGGATGGTCGACTGTCGCTCACCTTTGAAGTGATTTACGGCCACGCGCTCAAGGCACCCCCCAAAATCAGGATCAGCGCGCTCAGCGCGGTGTCAGTGGCGGACATGCGCAGCATGCTGCAGGGGCAGCGGCCGCACGCCTGAATTGCGGCATTTTTCTGGTTACAGGGCGCCACCCCGGTGATGCTCTTTGCCTGGGCTGAGTTGCGGTCGGCGCTGGCCCGCGAGATCCGCTCTTCGCACTGCGGGCCTGCTGAGCAAGTCCTGAAGGACTTGCATCATTTTCAGCGGCGGCGGTTTGATCTGCCGCAAACTTTGTGATAATAAGCTGATTCAGTCGGTAATCGAAGCAGAAAAAGTAATCACGATGAACGCAAGCAACACCATGAGCAAAATGACACGACTGGGCATGCAGCATGCAGGCGCAATTCTGGTATCTGCGGCCGCCTGGGTCAGTACCGCCGCTTACGCCGTGAATGATTTGCCCGGTGGTCCTGCTGTCAACCAGCTAAATTTACATCCTGCGGCCACCAAAATTGCCGAAGAGCAGATATGGTTGCATTGGTTCATGATGGCAATTTGCCTCGTGATTTTTGTGGCTGTGTTCGGTGTGATGTTCTATTCCATCCTGAAACACCGTAAATCAGTGGGCCACAAGGCAGCCAATTTCCATGAGTCCACCGCCGTTGAAATTGCGTGGACTATCGTTCCTTTCATCATCGTGATAGTGATGGCGCTGCCAGCCACCAAGCTGGTGGTAGCCCAAAAAGACACCACCAGCGCTGACCTCACCGTCAAGGCCACGGGTATCCAGTGGAAGTGGGGTTACGACTACATCAAGGGCGAAGGCGAGGGCATCGGTTTTGTGTCCACGCTCGACAACGCCCAGCGCGAGATGTCCAACAATGGCGGTCCGAAAGCCGGCGAAGCGCCTGACAACTACCTGCTCAAGGTTGACAATCCGCTTGTCGTGCCAGTGAACAAAAAAATCCGAGTCATCACCACTTCCAATGACGTGATTCACGCCTTCGCGGTGCCCGCTTTTGGCATTCATCAGGACGCGATTCCCGGCTTCGTGCGCGACACCTGGTTTCGGGCCGACGAAATCGGCGACTATTACGGTCAGTGCGCCAAGATTTGCGGCAAGGAGCACTCTTACATGCCCATCCATGTGAAGGTGGTTTCCGCAGAGGATTACACCGCATGGGTTTCGGTCAAGACCAAGGAAGCTGCTGCCAAGGCGGACGATCCGAGCAAGGTCTGGACACTGGACGACATCCTCAAACGCGGCGAGAAGGTCTACGCTGCCAATTGCGCGGCTTGCCACCAGGCCAATGGCAAGGGTGCTGGTCCGATCAAACCGCTCGACGGCTCTGCCATCGTGCTGAATGCGGACCACAACAAGCAAATTCTGACCGTGCTCAATGGCGTTGTCGGTACCGCGATGCCATCATGGAAGGCGCTGAGCGACACCGATCTCGCCGCCGTGATCAGCTACACCAAAAACAACTGGTCCAACAAGACGGGTCAACTGGTTCAGCCTGCCGACATCCTGGCTGCCCGCAAGTAGGCAGTCCGTTCCGGCGAAACGTTTTTAGAGAATTGAAAAGGAAATCACGATGAGTGCCGTTCTAGACCATCACGCCCATGACGGCCACCACGACGACGACCACGCCCACCATGCCCCCACAGGCTGGCGTCGCTGGGTTTTCGCCACCAACCACAAAGACATTGGCACGCTGTACCTGCTGTTTTCCTTCACCATGCTGATCTTCGGCGGTATTCTGGCGCTGCTAATCCGTGCCGAGCTGTTTCAGCCCGGCCTGCAATTGATGAATCCCGAACTGTTCAACCAGCTCACCACCATGCACGGCCTGATCATGGTGTTCGGCGCCATCATGCCGGCCTTCGTGGGTTTCGCGAACTGGATGATTCCACTGCAGATTGGCGCATCCGACATGGCCTTTGCGCGCATGAACAACTTCAGCTTTTGGCTGATGATTCCGGCTGCCCTGATGCTCACAAGTTCGTTCTTCCTGCCTGGCGGAGCGCCCGCCGGCGGCTGGACGATGTACGCACCGCTTTCGCTGCAAATGGGCCCGGGCATGGACGCCGGCATTTTTGCACTGCATATTCTGGGTGCTTCGTCCATCATGGGTTCGATCAACATCATCGTGACCATCCTGAACATGCGTGCGCCCGGCATGCCGCTGATGAAGATGCCCATGTTCTGCTGGACCTGGCTCATCACCGCCTACCTGCTGATCGCCGTTATGCCCGTGCTGGCCGGTGCCATCACCATGACGCTGACTGACCGCCACTTTGGCACCAGCTTTTTCAACCCCGGCGGCGGTGGCGACCCAGTGATGTTTCAGCACATTTTCTGGTTCTTTGGTCACCCTGAGGTGTACATCATGATTTTGCCGGCCTTCGGCATCATCAGCCATATCATTCCCGCGTTCTCACGCAAGCGCCTCTTCGGCTACGCCTCCATGGTCTATGCCACCGCGTCAATTGCCATTTTGTCCTTCGTCGTCTGGGCGCACCACATGTTCACCACCGGCATGCCCGTCACTGGTCAGCTGTTCTTCATGTACTCGACCATGCTGATCGCGGTGCCAACAGGTGTGAAGGTGTTCAACTGGATTGCAACGATGTGGAAGGGTTCCATGTCATTTGAAACTCCCATGCTGTTTGCCGTGGGTTTCATCTTCGTGTTTACCGTGGGTGGCCTGTCGGGCGTGATCCTTGCGGTGGCACCCATTGACATTCAACTGCAGGACACCTACTACGTGGTGGCGCACTTTCACTATGTACTGGTGGCCGGCTCGCTGTACGCGATGTTTGCCGGCTATTACTACTGGTCGCCCAAATGGACTGGCGTGATGTACAACGAAACCCGCGGCAAAATTCACTTCTGGTGGTCGCTGATTTCTTTTAATGTGACCTTCTTCCCGATGCACTTTCTGGGTCTTGCCGGCATGCCACGCCGCTACGCCGACTACCCGATGCAGTTTGCCGACTTCAACGCGATTGCCACCGTAGGTTCGTTCTTCTTCGGTTTTGCGCAGGTGTATTTTTTCCTGTTCATCGTGCTACCCACGATGCGCGGCAAAGGTGCGCCGGCCAAGCAGAACCCTTGGATGGATGAAGGCGGCAAGGGCGCTGAAGGCCTGGAGTGGGAAGTCCCATCGCCAGCACCTTTCCACACCTATGAAACCCCGCCCAAGCTTGATATCACGGCAACCCGCGTGATTGGCTGAGCAAACCAGCGGCAAGCACCATGACACCTGAGCAAAAGAAAAACAACCTTCGCCTGGCATTGATACTGGCGTCAGTCGCGCTCGTCTTTTTCGTCGGCTTCATGGCCAAGATGATTTTTCTGGGCCACTAGGCCGGTTCGACAGCCCACATAGCTCAAACCGGTACAACTCTGATGCGGCTCAAGCACGAAAATTTCAAGATGGTGGGCAAGCTGGGCGTGATAGTGCTCGGCATGTTCGCCTTCGGCTATGCGCTCGTGCCCATTTACAGGGCCATTTGTGAGGTGACGGGCATCAACGTACTGGCCTTGGCTGATCAGCAAATCCCTGGTGCTACCCCCAAGCTACCAGCCAACACGCAGGTCGATCTCACACGCACCATCACAGTGGAGTTTGACGCCAACTCGCGCGGGCCGTGGCATTTCAAGCCGGCCCAGAACACGCTACAGGTGCACCCGGGCGAAGTGACCACGGTGATGTACGAATTCCAGAATGTACAGAACCGCACCATGACCGCGCAAGCCATTCCCAGCTATGCACCGGCGCAAGCGGCCGCTCATTTCAACAAGCTGGAGTGCTTCTGCTTCAGCCAGTACACCTTGGCGCCCGGTGAGAAAAAACAGTGGCCCGTGGTGTTCGTGATTGATCCGAAGCTGTCCAAGGATGTGGACACCATCACGCTGTCCTACACGTTTTTTGAAGTGGGCGGCAAGACGCCTGCGGCACCGGACACCTCCAGATCGACCTCGGCGGCAGCGCCTGGCAAGCAAGTAGGTGCATGAGCATGGCCGAAACGCCTGCCAAAAAATCCATCTGGCGAACCGCCAAGGTCGTCGCATGGTCTTTTGTCGGCTTGCGGGGGCGCGGTGCCTATGACGAAGATGCCAAAAATTTGAGTCTCATCCACATCATCGTGGTCGGGCTGGTCGCTATTTTGGTATTTGTGGCATCCCTGGTGTTTCTGGTGAACTGGGTCGTTGCGCACTAGCAGTCCTAGAAGGCTGACAAGCCAAAATGCGGCAAAGCGCATCACGGTTTGAATGAAAAGATTATTGAAAATTCGAGAGAAAAACAGGAGTCGAGCAATGTCATCAGCAACCCACGGGGCAACCCCTTACTACTTCGTGCCCGGCCCATCCCGGCATCCGGTCACGGCCGCTACTGGCCTATTTTTTGTCATTCTGGGCGCCAGCCAGTGGATCAATGGTGCGGGCTGGGGGGCCTGGTCGCTGGCCTTCGGCATGCTTTTGTGGCTCGGCACCCTGTTCCTGTGGTTCCGTGAGGCCGTTTCCGAAAGCGAAGGCGGCATGTACGGTCGCAAGGTCGACCTGTCTTTCCGCTGGAGCATGAGCTGGTTCATTTTTTCCGAAGTGATGTTCTTCGGTGCCTTCTTCACGGCGCTCTGGTGGGCCCGCTCGCATTCGGTGCCGGCGCTGGGCAGCCTGGACAATGCCTTGCTGTGGCCGGATTTCAAGGCGGTCTGGCCCAGCCTTGCCGTCGGTGTGACGGCGTCACCTGCCGATATCGTTGAGCCGTTCTCGACCATGACGCCGTTCTGGCTGCCCACCATCAACACCGCACTGCTGCTGAGTTCCGGCGTGACCTTGACGATTGCCCACCATGCCCTGCGCGAGAACCACCGTGGCCGCACCATTGCATTCATGTGGATGACCGTGCTGCTGGGCATCGCCTTCCTGTCGGTACAAGGCTACGAGTACTTCCACGCCTACTCCGAACTCAATCTCAAGCTCACGTCTGGCGTGTATGGCTCGACCTTTTACATGCTGACGGGCTTTCACGGCTTTCACGTGTTTGTCGGCATGCTGATGTTGCTGTTCATCACCCTGCGCCTGCAAAAAGGGCATTTCACACCCGAAAAGCATTTCGGCTTTGAAGGCGCGGCCTGGTACTGGCACTTTGTGGACGTGGTCTGGCTAGGCCTTTACATCCTCGTTTACTGGCTGTGAAATCAGCCTGAGGCGACTGGACGGGCCTGCTGTACTGTTGGGCGGTGCCCCTAACCCTTCGGCTCACTGCGCCGGGTCACGACAATTAAAACAAAGGCCGCAGTGATCGGCCTTTGCTGTTGATCCTTATGTTTTTTATTTGCCCACCGGAATGCCGGTAGGCTGTATGTAACCCAGCTTCCACGCCATCAGAATGCCGACAAACAGCACCACCGAGAACCCGACACGGAACGCCAGCGCGCGCGCCATGTTGCTGGTTTTGCGTTTGCCGTCGGTGCCGTCCTTCAGCATGAAGAAGAGCGCTGAGCCCAGGCTGGCGATGATGGCGATAAATGCCAGTGCAACGAGATAAGTCATGAACCAGATTATCTGCCCATGACCTCCGCTTTGCACTCACCCCGGCGCTGGCTGATCACGCTGGCCGCCGTGCTGGTGGCGGGAACGACGTTTTCGCTGGGCCAGTGGCAGTTGCGCCGCGCCGCGCAGAAAGAGGCGCTCCAGGCGGCCATCGAGTCCCAGGGCAATCTCCCCATCATTGATACGCGCGCGCTGGCCGCTGTAAAAAACGTGACCGATGTCATCCACCGGCAGGCCACCCTGAAAGGCAGCTGGCGCGCCGCTTACACGGTATACCTGGACAACCGGCCCATGAACGGCAAAGCCGGTTTTGTGGTGGTCACGCCGCTGCTACTGGAAGGCGGATCGCAGGTCATTTTGGTGCAACGCGGCTGGGTGCAGCGTGATTTCACGGACCGCACGCACTTGCCCGACATTTCAACGCCCATGGGGCTCGTCACCGTCCGGGGCCGTATTGCCCCGCCGCCTTCCAAGCTATATGAGTTCAAGGGCATGGAGAGCGGCCGCATCCGGCAAAATATCGATATACCTGCCTTCACGGCGCAAACCGGCTTGCCACTGCTTGGGGTTTCATTGCTGCAGACGGGTGTCGCCAGCGAAGGCCTGCTGCGCGAATGGGCAGCGCCCAATCTGGGTGTGGAAACACACTACGGCTATGCCTTCCAGTGGTTCGGCATGTGCAGTCTGGTGGTCATACTGTATGGCTGGTTTCAATTGATTCTTCCTTTGCGCAACAAATTGCGCACCCAACGCCGCGATCAACTGCTGTGACAAACAACCCTCCAGAATCTCCCTCACCCCGTGACAGTTCAGCTGCCGCCCTTGCCGTGCAAGACCAGCCCCTGAGCCTGACGGTGCACGCCATGCCGACGCTGGATCGATCCGGCACCCGGGCACCGAATACCACGGCAGGCCGCTGGAAAATGCTGGCTGTGCTGCTCGTTTGCGCCGCCCCGGTGATCGCCTCCTACTTCACCTACTACGTGATTCGGCCCGAGGGGCGCCGCAACTTCGGCGAGCTGATCAATCCGCAGCGTCCCTTGCCGGCCATGGCCACGCAGACGCTGGACGGCCTGACCGGCGAACTGACGGCCTTGAAGGGCCAGTGGTTGCTGCTGAGCGTGGCAGGCGGTGCTTGCGATACGCGCTGCGACAAAAACCTGTATTTGCAGCGCCAGCTGCGCGAGTCGCTGGGCCAGGAAAAAGACCGGGTGGACCGAGTCTGGCTGGTCAATGACGAAGCGGGTATACCCGATGCCCTGCGGCCGGCACTGGCGTCATCAACAGTGCTGCGCGTGGCCCCTGCCGCGCTGGCGCAATGGCTGGAGCCCGCCGCGGGCCAGCGTTTGCAGGACCACATTTACGTGGTGGATCCGATGGGCAACTGGATGATGCGTTTCCCGGCCAACATGGACGCAGCGGCCGCTGCCAAAGCCAAGGGTGATTTGGAGCGCTTGCTGCGCGCATCCAGCAGTTGGGACAAGGTCGGACGCTAATCGTTTAAAAGCCAGTCGTCTAAAAGACCTTCGTCGCTCATCTTTCACACCATGTCTACAACCGCTCTTTATGACCTGAGTCCGGCCCTGCGCCTGATGCTCATGGGCCTGATCGTGGCGCTCGGGCCGCTGGCCTGGATCTGGGTGCGCAACAAGAACGCGTCGGTGGCACAGCGCCTGCGGGTGCTGACGCTGCTCATCTTGTTTTTGACCTTCGATCTGGTGATTTTTGGCGCCTTTACCCGCCTGACCGATGCCGGCCTGGGGTGCCCCGACTGGCCCGGCTGCTATGGCAGCGCCAGCCCGGTCGGCGCACAGATTCCTATCGACGCCGCGCAAAACGCCATGCCCACCGGTCCGGTCACGCACTCCAAGGCCTGGATAGAGATGATTCATCGCTACCTGGCTACGGGGGTGGGAGTGCTGATCCTCACGCTGACCTTGAGTACCTGGTTCGAACGCAAGCGCGTCCCCGTGTCACCGTGGTGGCCTACGGTCACGCTCATATGGGTGTGCTTGCAGGGCGCATTTGGCGCACTCACCGTCACGATGAAGCTGTTTCCAGCGATTGTCACCCTGCATCTGCTCGGTGGTCTGGTCTTGCTGGCGCTGCTGCGGGCGCAGTCAGCGCGCTATGCACAGCGACAGATGCTGACGCAGGCAGAGTCAGCGAACACGGCAACAACCTTAAGCGCCGGCACCCGGCTCTTTGTCATCGCCGCATTGGCCTTGCTATGGCTGCAGATCGCCTTGGGCGGCTGGGTCAGTACCAACTACGCGGTGCTCGCCTGCACAGACTTCCCCAGTTGCCAGAATTCGCTGTGGCCGCTCATGGACTTCAACCAGGGCTTCACGCTGTGGCGCGAACTGGGCGCGGGCCATGAGGGTGCCAACATCAGCTTTCAGGCGCTCACGGCCATCCACTATGCACATCGCCTGGCCTCTTATCTGGTATTGGCGGTTCTCTTGGCGCTGGCCTTTCGCCTGCACCGCGTGCCCGCCCTTCGCAAACAGGCACGCTGGTTGGCCGGCCTGACCTTGCTGCAGGCCGCCACCGGCCTGAGCAATGTGGTGCTGGGCTGGCCGCTGCTGGCCGCAGTCATGCACACCGGCGGCGCTGCTGCGCTGGTGGTGGTGCTCACCGGTATCGTTTTTTCAAGTCGTAGCCTCCCCGAGACGGTGCCAGCGTCCACATTGAATGCATCGAAATTGCCCGCATGAACCCCAGCAACCCGCCCGCCGCATCAGCTCCCACGCCCCGCATTCCGTCAAGGTTTGGCCAGTTTTATGCGCTAACCAAGCCACGCGTGGTGCAGCTCATCGTGTTTTGTGCGTTGATCGGCATGGTGCTGGCGGTTCCAGGCGTTCCGACGTGGGCCGACGTGAAGCTCGCAGCGGTCGCCTGTGCAGGCATCTGGCTGGTGGCAGGTGCCGCCGCGGCATTCAATTGTCTGGTCGAGCAGCAGATTGACGCCAGAATGCGGCGTACCGCCTGGCGCCCCACGGCCAGGGGCGATCTCAGCAATCCACTCACACTGGCGTTCTCCGCCGGCCTGTGTACTTTGGGCTCGGCAATTTTGTATGTGTGGGTCAATCCGCTCACCATGTGGCTGACCTTTGCCACCTTCGTTGGCTATGCGGTGGTCTACACCGTCATCCTCAAACCGCTCACACCCCAAAACATCGTGATCGGCGGTGCCTCCGGGGCCATGCCACCCGTGCTTGGCTGGGCCGCAATGACGGGCTCGGTGGCCCCTGAAGCGCTGATTTTGTTCTTGATTATTTTTCTCTGGACGCCGCCGCACTTCTGGGCGCTGGCGCTCTATCGTGTCGAGGACTACCGCAAGGCGGGCCTGCCCATGCTGCCAGTCACACACGGCAATGAATTCACCCGCTTGCAAGTGTTTTTGTACACCCTGGTGCTGTTCGCCGCTTGCCTGATGCCGTTTGCTTTCAAGATGAGCGGTTGGCTCTATCTGGTGGCTGCCGTAGTGCTCAGTATCGGCTTCAGCTGGTATGGCTGGCGCCTGTGGCGCAATTACTCCGATGCACTGGCGCGCAAGACCTTCCGCTTTTCACTGATTCATCTCTCGGCTTTATTTGCAGCCCTGCTGCTGGACCACTACCTCGTATGAAGACCCGACCCACACGACTCACGCTGCCCAGCCGCAGGCTCATTGTCAAATCAATGGCTGGCGCTGTGGCTCTCACCATGACTGCCGGGCTTTTGACGGCCTGCACGCCGGACAAGCCACAGTTCAAGAGCATTGACCTGACCGGTGCCGACTACGCGCAGGGCTTTTCCCTGACTGACCACAACGGCCAGGTGCGCACGCTCAAGGACTTTGCCGGCAAGGTGGTGGTGGTGTTTTTTGGCTACACCCAGTGCCCTGATGTCTGCCCAACAACCATGGCCGAACTGGCGCAGGTCAAGCAGTTGCTGGGGCCTGATGGCGACAAGCTGCAGGGGATATTCATCACGGTCGACCCCGAACGGGACACGCCGGAACTGCTCAAAGCCTATATGGGCAATTTTGACGCCTCTTTCCTGGCGCTGCGGCCCACCATGGCCCAGTTGCCAGAAGTCGCCAAAGACTTCAAGATTTATTACAAAAAAGTCGATGGGGAAACGCCGGGCAGCTACAGCATGGACCACTCGGCGGGTAGCTATATCTTTGACGGCAAAGGCCGCATTCGTCTGTACACCCGCTACGGTAGTGGCGCTGAAGCGCTGGCATCCGACATCCGGCTGCTGCTCAAGAACACCTGATACGTCACATCGCCGGTTTTGCAGTTGCAAGACGGCCATGAAAAAGGCCCGCACCTTTCAGGGAGCAGGCCTGCTTGCATGGCGGCATGCAAGAAAAGAAGCAGATGAGCGCACGGGAAGGGCCGCGTGAATCGCAACCCTCCCGCTCAGGCAGCCATCTCAAGCGTAGCTTGCCAGCACCTTTTTCATCTTCTTCATGGCCGCCACTTCAATCTGGCGAATGCGCTCGGCGCTCACCTTGTACTCGGCGGCCAGATCGTGCAGCGTCTTGCCGCCCGAGCCATCGTCGTTGACCTTGAGCCAGCGTTCTTCCACAATGCGGCGCGAACGCGCGTCCAGGTCTTCCAGCGCGGCGGAGATGCCGTTGCTGGCCAGGTTATCCCGCTGGCGCGACGCCATCAAAGCCGTCGGCTCCTGTGTGGCGTCGGCCAGGTAGGCAATCGGGCCAAAGACATCTTCACCGTCGTCGCTGGGGCTCGGGTCCAGCAGCACGTCGCCGCCTGACATGCGCTGCTCCATCTCGATGACTTCCTCACGCTTGACGTTCAGCGTTTTCGCCATCGAGTCAATCTGGCCTTCGGTCAGCGTATCGCGGTGCGTCGCCACATCGGCATCGTCCTTGAAACCCTGCTTCATCGAGCGCAGGTTGAAAAACAGCTTACGCTGGGCCTTGGTGGTGGCCACCTTGACCATGCGCCAGTTTTTCAGGATGTACTCGTGAATCTCGGCCTTGATCCAGTGCATGGCGTAGCTGACCAGGCGCACGCCCTGATCGGGATCAAAACGTTTGACCGCCTTCATCAGGCCAATGTTGCCTTCCTGGATCAGGTCGCCGTGAGGCAGCCCATAGCCCAGGTATTTGCGGGATATCGACACCACCAGACGCAAGTGTGAGAGCACTAACTTACCGGCTGAGTCAAGATCGTTGTTGTCTCTCAGATTTTTGGCAAATTCCTGTTCCTGCTCCAGGGTGAGCATAGGCAGGCGGTTGACCGCCGAGATATATGCGTCCAGGTTGCCCAATGGAGGAATCACCGACCAGGGATTGACGGTGGCCAAGGCACCGGTGGGGACAACGGGAGCAACCATGGCTTTGGGGGAAAGAGTGTGTGACATAGCAGAACTCCTTTTCTCTAATCTTTAATGTTAGCAGTCTGTTAGAGAGAGTGCCAAGCAATAGGTTCAATGGCTTTGATAGAGGCAGGCTAATTCACACGACCTCAAGCCGATTTAGTTTAGGTTCTGATCCTGCGCTTTAGTTCAGCGGGTGTTTGTAGGAAAAACAGCAGAAGCTGCGGCGTCAAATATCCCTTGAAGGCTTCATGGTCACTTTTTTGACCAGCCGCCAGACCTTCCAGGGATGGAAAAGCTCAGGCGTCCGGCCCTGCCGATACCTTCAAAACCGCCAGAATTTATGAAAAAAGAGGCTTTTATCCAATAACTACGGGCGCAAGCAGCTATTAATAAAGTAGCAATTTCGGTGGCTTTCAGGGCATTTCAGGCCACCTGAGCCGGCACCCGGACCAGCGCTTGCCCGGCCAGCCAGGCCTGCAGGCGCTCCGTCTGCCCCGCTACAAAGCTGCTGATGCTCGCATTGCACAGGGCAATCAGGGACTTGGAAATCCCTGTGCTCCCCCAGTGCGGTGTTGCACGCTATCTGGCACATAAAACCGCGTTTATTTGTGCCATCAAGCATGCAACACCACACTAGAATGCCCTACAACGGAGGGGGAATGACACCAGAAGCCAAAGCCAGACAAAGCATTGATGCGCTACTCATGCAAGCAGGCTGGCATGTCTGCGATATGAATGACGCCAACATCCACGCCGCCCGTGGCGTGGCGATTCGCGAATTCCCCCTCAACGCCGGCTTTGGCTTTGCCGACTACCTGCTCTACCTCGATGCCAAAGCCGCCGGCGTGATCGAGGCCAAGAAAGAAGGCGCCACCCTCACTGGCGTGGAAGTGCAATCCGCCCGCTACGCCCAGGGCTTGCCCGCCACCCTGCCCGCTTGGCGCAGGCCCCTGCCCTTCAGCTACGAATCCACCGGCATCGAGACCCATTTCACCCAGGGGCTGGACCCGCAGCCTAGAGCCCGCAGCGTGTTTGCCTTCCACCGGCCCGAAACCCTGGCCGCCTTCCTGAAAGACGCGCTCGCCGCCGCCGTTCTCCCTGACGCGAATTCCGTCCAGGAACCCCGCCCCGCCTACCTCACCGCCGCCGCCAACGACCCGGCCACCTTCCTGGCCCGCCTGCAAGCCATGCCGCCGCTGATAGAAGACGGCCTGTGGCCCGCCCAGAAAATCGCCATCCGCAAAACCTGGAAGCCTCGCTCAAAGCCAACAAGCCACGCGCCCTGATCCAGATGGCCACCGGCAGCGGCAAAACGTTTACCAGCATCAGCTTCATCTACCGCCTGATCAAGTTCGCCGGTGCCAAACGCGTGCTGTTTCTGGTGGACCGGGGCAACCTGGGGCGGCAAACCAAAAAAGAGTTTGACCAATACACCTCGCCCTACAACAACTACAAGTTTGGCGAGGAATACATCGTCCAGCACCTCACCAGCAACCAGCTCGACACGACAGCACGCGTCACCATCTGCACCATCCAGCGCCTGTTCAGCATGCTCAAAGGCCGCGAGCTGGCGCCTGAAGACGACGAGCAAAGCGTCGATGGTCTGGATAACGTCACCCGTAGTCTGTTCGCCAAACCCGAGCCCATTGGCTACAACCCCAGCTTTCCGATCGAGACCTTCGACATCATCGTCACCGACGAGGCGCACCGCAGCATCTACAACCTGTGGCGCCAGGTGCTGGAGTACTTTGACGCCTACCTCATCGGCCTCACCGCCACGCCCAGCAAACAGACCTTTGGCTTCTTCAACCAAAACCTGGTCATGGAATACGGCCACCAGCAGGCTGTGGCCGATGGCGTCAACGTCAACTACGACGTCTACCGCATCCGCACCCAGGTCAGCGAGCAGGGCAGTCAGGTGGAAGCCGGCTACTCCGTCGGTTACCGCGACCGCCTGACCCGCAAAACCCGCTGGCAAGAACTGGATGAAGACATGGCCTACGACGCCGACGCGCTGGACCGCGCCGTGCAAACCCCCGACCAGATCCGCACCATAGCCCGCACCTTCCGCGACAAGCTGTTCACGGAGATATTCCCCGGCCGCACCGAGGTGCCCAAGACCATCGTGTTTGCCAAAGACGACAACCACGCCGAGAAGATTGTCGAAATCCTGCGCGAAGAGTTTGGCAAGGGCAACGACTTTGCCCAAAAGATCACCTACCGCACCACCGGCGAAAAGCCCGAGAACCTGATCAACGCCTTCAGAAACAGCTACTTTCCGCGCATTGCCGTCACCGTGGACATGATCGCCACCGGCACCGACATCAAGCCGGTCGAAATTGTCATGTTCATGCGCTCGGTCAAAAGCCGCAACTTCTTCGAGCAGATGAAAGGCCGCGGCGTGCGCATCATCCCGCCCACTGACCTGCAGGCCGTCACGCCCGACGCCAAAGCCAAAGACCACTTCGTCATCGTCGATTGCGTGGGCGTGTGCGAGCAAGACAAAACCGACTCCGCCCCCATGGACCCCAAAAAGTCCGTGCCCTTCGACAAACTGCTGCAAGCCGTGGCGCTGGGCAATGTGGAGCCCGAAGTGCTGTCCAGCGTCGCCGCCCGCCTGGCCCGGCTCGACCGCGAACTGACCGAGCCCGACAGACTCAAAATCATGCAGGCCAGCGGTGGCTATTCACTCAAAGACCTGGCGCGCGGCATTGTCGATGCCCTTGACCCCGACTTGGCCGCCGACCACCCTGAGGCAGTCGAAGGGCGCATCACCAACGCCACCAAACCGCTGTGCGACCCGGCGCTGCGCCATCTGCTCATCGACCTGAAGAAAAAGGCCGAGCAAATCATCGACACCGTCACGCAAGACAAGCTGATCGACGCCGACTTTTCTGAAGCTGCCCGCGAGCGCGCCAAAGGTACGGTCGACTCCTTTGAACGCTTTATTGCCGAGCACAAAGACGAAATCACTGCGCTACAAATTTTGTATCAGCGTCCGCAGCGTTTACAAGGGCTACGGGCCGAAACACTTACATTTGAAGCCCTCAAAACCTTGGCCGACGCCCTGCAAGCCCCGCCGCACCTGTGGACCGAGGGCCAGCTCTGGCAAGCCTACGCCGCGCTGGACAAAACCAAGGTGAAGGGCGAAAACCGCCGCCGCATCCTCACGGATTTGGTCAGCCTGGTGCGCTTTGCCATGCACCAGGACAATGAGCTGGTGCCCTTTCCCGAGCGCGTCAACGCCAACTTCAAGGCCTGGCTGGCGCAAATGTCTCAGTCCGACACCTCTCCCCGTCATTCCGACCACCCCACGCGTCATTCCGACGAAGGAAGGAATCCAGGTATTCCTTTCACAAAAGAACAAATGCACTGGCTAGAAATGATCCGTGACCACATCGCTGCTAACCTTGGCATCGAGCCCGATGATTTTGAATATTCCCCGTTTGCGCAGGAGGGCGGCATCGGCAAGGTGCACCAGTTGTTTGGCGCGGAATTACCGAAGGTGCTTGAAGCGATGAATCGGGAGTTGGCGGCGTGAGTGCAAAGCAACGCATTTTCATCAGCTCGGTGCAAAAAGAGCTGGCGCTGGAACGACGGGCGGTTAAAGACTTCATTCACGCCGAGCCGCTGTTTTTGGCCCGCTACATTGAAAAGGCGGGCACCGGTACGCTGGACATGATCAGCCAGTGTGCCAAAGCGGGCTTGCCAGCGCCGGAGTTTCGGCAAGACGGGGGGCAATTTATTCAGACCTTGTGGCGGCCCAAGGGCACGACGGATGGTGCCGACGTGACTACGGCAGGGACCAAGCCAGGGACCAAGTTGGGACCAAGTCGGGACCAAGTCCAAATCCTCGTCAAAGCCAGCACTGGCGCGGCTTTGACTGAATTGATGACCGTGGCCGACAGAACCAACCGAACCAAGTTCAGGGACCAAGTCATCCAGCCATTAATGGACCAAGGCTTGCTGGAAATGACGCATCCAGACTCCCCCCGTAGCCCCCAACAAAAATACCGCCTCACCGAGCAAGGCGCGGCGTGGCTGGCCAATCAGACCGGAAACAAAAAATGAACATGCGCGAACACACAGCAGGCGAGCTCTCCCCCTTTGCGCAGGAGGGCGGCATCGGCAAGGTGCATCAGCTGTTTGGCGCGGAGTTGCCGAAGGTGCTTGAGGCGGTGAATCGGGAGTTGGCGGCGTGAGCGGGCAACCGCAAACCGCCGCGCCCATCAGCCAGCCTGGCACCAAGTGCGCACCAAGTAGGCACCAAGTGCGAAATGACGACATCGCCGTCACGCGAATGGTCCCGCTGTCGGAAGCGGTAGAGGTCAACCCAAAGCTCGACCGCAGTTTGTTTTCTGATGACTTGGACGTTTCGTTCGTTCCAATGGCCGCAGTCGAAGCCACCTCTGGCGTCATTGATGTGACCACCACCCGCAAGTATGCAGATGTGAAAAAGGGTTACACCCACTTTCGCGAGAGCGACGTTTTATTTGCGAAGGTCACGCCGTGTATGGAAAACGGAAAGATGGCTATTGCACGACAGCTCCGAAATGGCGTCGGGTTTGGTTCAACCGAGTTTCACGTTCTTCGCCCGCGTGCTGACGTTGACGCTCGTTACATCTACTACTTCGTATCGAGCCAAACATTCAGAAAAGAAGCATCCGGCCATATGACTGGCGCGGTCGGTCTTCGGCGCGTGCCAAGTGCATTCCTTGAAGACAGCGTAATTCCACTGCCGCATATTGATGAGCAGCGCCGCGTCGTCGCCGAACTCGAAAAGCAGTTCTCCCGCCTCGACGAAGCCGTCGCCAACCTGAAGCGCGTCAAGGCCAACCTCAAACGCTACAAAGCCTCCGTCCTCAAAGACGCCGTAGAAGGCCGCCTCGTCCCTACCGAAGCCGAACTCGCCCGTAGCGAAGGCCGCAGCTGCGAAACCGGCGAGCAACTTTTGCAACGGATTCTTGAAACGCGGCGTAGTCAGTGGAGCGGTCGGGGAAAATTCAGGACACCACAAATACCTGACGGTGATGCCGCATGCCTTTCCGATGGCTGGACTTGGTCTTCTATAGATCAACTGGCGGACGTAGGAACTGGCGCAACGCCTAACCGTAGTAATCCGGCTTATTGGGATGCCGGTGACGTGCCGTGGGTCACCAGCGGAGTGGTTAATGCAGGCTACGTTGATAAGGCTTCTGAATTCGTGACCCGCCGAGCACTTGCTGAAACTAATCTCACCTTGTATCCCTCTGGCACGCTGTTGGTCGCTATGTACGGAGAGGGAAAAACTCGGGGCAAATGCGCCGAGCTTCGCATTCCCGCGACGACCAATCAAGCGCTTGCAGCGTTGCAGGTTAACGAGGATGTTCGCGGCTACGTCCGGCACTTCCTCGAACTCAATTACGAGCAGATGCGGAAGGTCGCTTCAGGCGGGGTGCAGCCAAATCTCAATTTGAGTCTTGTTCGCTCGGTTGCTGTCCCACTGCCGCCGCTCGCAGAACAGGTCCGCATCGTCGCCGAGGTCGATAGGCGACTGTCCCTTTTGCGCGGAGTCGAAGCAGAAATTGATGTCAATCTCAAGCGCTCCCAGTCGCTGCGGAACGCCACCTTGAATAAAGCTTTTTCTGTGAATCAATAGTCTGAGGTGTACTCCATGAAATACAGATTGCCCGAACTGGAAGTCCCACCGGAAAACCCGTTTCAAAATGACGCATTGGAACGAAAACCGTTAGTTGAGTTTTTAGCAAGTCTGATCGCAAGGTTGGAGGGCCCTTTTGTTCTGGCACTGGACTCGCCGTGGGGGACAGGTAAAACAACGATTGTCAAAATGTTGATGGCCAAGTTGGCGCAAGAGCAATTTCAGTGCGTCTACTTCAACGCTTGGCAAGTTGACTATGTGACTGACCCTTTGGTGGCGTTGGTGTCGGCGATAGATGACATTCGTCTGGCAAATGGCGAGGCTGAATCTGCCTTCCGTGGCCATCTGAAAACAGCTAAAAAAATAACGTCAGCGGTAGCTAAGCGTGCTGTGGTCGCGGGTGTTAAGGCCGCAACGTTAGGAATTTTGGACATAGAAGAAGACCTTGAGAAGATGGCCGCAGACGCTGCAGGAGAGATGGCAGGTAACCTAGTTGACGCATTTCAAAAAGAGAAGGAGTCGCTTGAAAAATTCCGGCACGAAGTGGGGAAGGCCGTCGAACAGTTAAAGACTGCTGGGAAAAAGGAGACGCTCGTCTTCTTCGTTGATGAACTTGACCGTTGCCGCCCAACCTTTGCCATCGAGATGCTTGAACGCATCAAGCATCTTTTCGATGTGCCCAATATCGTTTTTGTGTTGTCGGTTGACAAGTCTCAGCTTGAGGCCAGCACCGCAGCTGTGTACGGCGAAAAAATCAATGCGCCAGAATATTTGCGGAGGTTCATTGACATTGAATACGCGCTACCGTTACCAAGAGTGTTGGCGCCGACCGAAAATTGA
>DFWY01000159.1 GCA_002381615.1 Polaromonas sp. UBA4122
TGTTGCGTGCATGCGCACTCCTTGAAACGATGGTGGTGACATGTCCAGCCAGGCACAGGCCCCCTACCGGGCCTGAAAAGCAATGCCGTTGACGGATGCCTACATCTGGTTATCGGCAAGATACGGAGAAACTTTAGGAAAATCCCCAGACCAACCGTCATTTAGTGATTTGTAAAATGTTTCCCTGCTTGCGTTGCGGCGCGGCAATGACCTGTTTGCCGCGGGGTGGTTGCATCGGCGCAAGGCGCGGCTTGAGGGCCGCCGTGTGCAGGGGCGGGGCACGTAATTCAGTGGGCTGTTATCGAGCTTGAACACGCTCACCACCTGCGACAGGCCGCTGGCCTGCTCCTGCAGCGAGCCGACTGCTATTTTTATTTATGTCTCACTGTTTTTGGTTGCCTGGCCCGCTGGGCAGGGGATCGTTGGCTGATTGCCAATGTCTTGGCCTGGAGCCAGTGAAGGGCCTCCTGGCGGTTTTCTTCGGCCATTGCTTGGACCATCAGACGGTCCAGGGACTGGATGTGCAACTCAAGCTCAGCGTCGGACACTTCCCGCGCTGGCATAGCACTTAGGAAACGAGAAAATACAAACGTAGCAGTTTTGTCATTGCGAGCGAAGCGCGGCAATCCATGCCCCGTTGGCTCCCAGTCATGGATCGCCACGGCCTGCGGCCTCGCGATGACGGGAATAAGGTATTTTTGCAATTTCTTCATCGCTAAATCATCTGCTTCATGATGCGAATCAGTTTTCCACCGTATTGCGGATCGGTCGCATAACCGGCGCGCTGCAGGCCATGCGCAGCTTCGGCCGGGTCCCGTGTCGCCAGTACGTTGACGTAACGCGGATTGGTGACCAGGAACCTGGCATGGTCGGAAAATGCTTCTTCATAAGAGCCGTAGGCGCGAAAGGTGGCCCGGGTTTTTTGCGCAACCCCGTTGACGTATTCGGTGGTATTGGCTTCAACCACCGGCCCCTTCCAGCTTTTGTCGGCCTTGATACCGAACAGGTTGTAGCTATTCCTGCCATCTTCTGCGCGAATTTCGCGTCGTCCCCAGCCCGACTCCAGCGCTGCCTGCGCCATGATCAGCTGCGCCGGGACGCCGCTTTCCTGGCTGGCGCGCTGCGCCGCGGGCAACAGGCGCAAAACGAATTGCTCAACTTGCGCTTGCGGCAAAACACTCCGGCTTAGCGTGGCCTGCGCAGTGGCCGCCTCATAGAACGAGAGGTCGGGTGATCGCGTCATTGACATGGCCGCATCGGGCGCCGTCTGCGGCACTGGCGCCACCTTCGGCGCCGGTGTGCCGGGCGCGCCCAGCCGCTTTTCTGCAGGCACGGCACCCGGTAGCGCGGCACCTGGCGCCAGCTGCGCGGCTTCGCCGCCCATCGTGCGGCTGAGCTGCGTAAACATGGCTTCAGCCAGTCCCAAGCCTCGTCCAGACAGGTTCTGCGCCAGTTGCTGATCCAGCATCGAGGTGTAGGTCTTCTCCTGCGAGCTGCTGAACATCCCGTCTGACGGCGTCGCGTCGCGCATGCTCTTGAGCACCATCTGCATGAACATCACCTCGAATTGCTTGGAGGCCTGCTTCATGCCCTCCTGCGGTGAAGTGCGGACCGTGCGCCGCAAGGCATCGACGCCTTGCACATCGAGCGACAAGCGCTGGTCGAGCACGCCCTCGCCAGAAGGATTCATGCTGTTGAGGTTGGAGAAGCTAGAACTGCTCATGGCCAACCTTAGATAATCTCGAGTTCGGCACGCAAGGCACCGACGGCTTTCATGGCCTGCAAAATCGACACCAGATCCTGCGGATTGGCCCCCAGGGTGTTGAGCCCCTTAATCACATCGGCCAGCGAGGCACTACCCCGCACGACTTGCAGTGCGCCCCCCCCCTGATTGACTGCGATCTGCGAACTCTGGGTCGCTACGGTGCTCCCACCTGCAAGCGGGTTGGGCTGGCTGATGACGGGGTTGCTATTGATCACTACCGATAAATTGCCGTGCGCCACTGCGCAATCATTAAGTCTGACGGCTTGATTCATCACGACCGAACCGGTACGCGCATTGATGACGACTTTGGCGACTGCCTGCGCCGGCGCAACGTCAACATTCTCGATGCGCGCCAGAAAAGCGACGCGCTCTTCTGGTCTGGCTGGTGCACTGACCTCGATCACCCTGGCGTCCAGCGCATGGGCGGTACCGGGACCAAAGTCGCGGTTGATCGCGTCGACCGCCTTTTGCGCGGTACCAAAATCACTGGTGTTCAATTCGAGCATCAAGGTGCCGTCGCCGCCGAGTGGGGAGTCCACCGCACGCTCCACGATGGCGCCAGCAGGTATCCGCCCGGAACTGAGCTGGTTGATCTGCACCTTGCTGCCATTGGCCGATGCCCCTGCCCCGCCAACCACCATGTTGCCCTGGGCCAGCGCATAGACCTGGCCATCAGAACCCTTCAATGGCGTCATGAGCAAGGTCCCGCCACGCAGGCTCTTGGCATTGCCCAGGGACGATACCGTGACGTCGATGGTCTGGCCCGGCCGCACAAATGGCGGCAAGGTGGCGGTCACCATCACGGCGGCGACATTTTTCAACTGCATGTTGACACCGGGCGGCATGGTAACCCCGAGCTGGCTCAGCATGTTGTTCAGGCTTTGCGTGGTGAAGGGGGTCTGCATGGTCTGGTCGCCACTGCCATCCAGGCCGACGATCAATCCATAACCGATCAGCGGGTTGTCACGCACGCCCTGAATGCTGGCGAGATCCTTCAGCCGTTCCGCTTGCGATGGCAGGGCAATGAAGGCAGCAAGAAGCAGGCACAGCCTCAAGCCGGACGTGACGCCCACCTGCATTTTTCTGCTGCGGCGCTTGAGCGAGGCAAGCGAGGTGAACGAGGTGGGTAGGGTTTGCATGATCAAAATGGCAACACGTTGAGGAAGATGCGCTGAAGCCAGCCCATGGTCTGCGCCTCGTCGATATAGCCCTTGGCGCTGTATTCAATCCGGGCATCTGCCACCTGGGTTGAAGGCACGGTGTTGTTCGCGCTGACCAGGCGTGGATTCACCACACCCGAGAAGCGGATGAACTCGGTACCCTGATTGATCAACATCTGCTTTTCTCCGCTGACCAGCAGATTGCCATTGGGAAGCACGTCCACGACCGTGACGGTGATCACGCCGTTGAACGTATTCATGGCATTGGCGCCGCCCTTGGCGCTCATGATGTTTTTGCCACTTGCACTGGTATCCTGCGTATTGGAGATCAAGCCGCCCAAAATTTGAGGAATCACGTCCAGCGCGGCATTGGCACTGCCGCTGCGGCTGGCATTGGCAGCCGAGCTCTTGCTGGCATTGACGTTTTCGCTGACCAGGATGGTCAGGATGTCACCCACATAACGCGGCCGCCGGTCTTCAAACAAAGCCTGTGCGCCGAAGCCTGTCCGGTAGATTGCCCCATTCACGGGCGCTGCCGGCCGTACCAACGTATCGGCTCGCGCCGTCATGGGCAGCTGCACCAGCGGCTCGCGCGGAATTTGCGCGCAGCCGCCCAGTAACAAGCTGGTGACCCATAGCGCCCACATGAGCCGAGCGCTCGCCAAAATTGTTGGCATCACAACTGCGCCAGGCGAGCCAGCATCTCGTCGGAAGTCTTAACCGCCTTGCTGTTGATTTCATACGAGCGTTGCGTCTGAATCATGTTCACCAGCTCTTCAACCACATTGACATTGGAGGACTCGACGTAGCCCTGGTTAAGAACGCCGGCGCCGTTCTGGCCTGGCGCGGTCTGGTTGGCGCCGCCGGAAGCATCGGTTTCCACATACAGGTTTTCACCATTGCTTTGCAAACCGGCCGGATTCAGAAATGTCGCCAGTTGTATCTGGCCGACTTGCACGCTGGCGGTGCTACCGGCTTGTATGACTGAAACCGTGCCATCACGGCCAATGGTCATGCTGGTGGCGTTTTGCGGCATCGTTATCGCCGGCTGCACTGGATAACCACTTGACGTCACCAGCTGACCGCTCGCATCAGACTGGAACGAGCCGTCGCGGGTGTAAGCCGCCGTGCCGTCCGGCATCAAGACCTGAAAGAAGCCGCCGCCATTGATTGCCACATCTTTCGGATTATCGGTTTTGGTTGGATTACCTTGGGTATGAATGCGCTCGGTGGCAACAACGCGCACGCCGGTCCCAATTTGCAGTCCCGACGGCATGCGGGTCTGATCAGAGGTTTGGCCACCGCTCTGGCGCAGGTTCTGGTACATCAAGTCTTCGAACACGGCGCGGCTGCGCTTGAAGCCCGTGGTGCCGACGTTGGCCAGGTTATTGGAAATGACGTCAAGCTGTGCTTGCTGTGCATCAAGACCTGTTTTGGCGATAGAAAGAGAACGAATCATGGGTATGTTCCTACGAAGTGGCGGGAGCCGGGTTCATGTCAAATCAAGATCAATCGATGACGACTCAATTAGCTGTTGGACAGCAGCTTGTTCGCCTGCTGATCGTTGCTTTCAGCGGTCTGCAGCGTCTTCATCTGCATCTCAAAGCGTCGCGCGTTGGCAATCATGTCGACCATCGCCTCCACTGGATTAACGTTGCTGCCCTCCAATGCTCCAATGGCCAACTTCACATTCGGGTCGGCCGGTGGGGCGGCCGCGCCGGTTTGCATCCGGAAAAGTCCATCGTCGCCACGCACAAGGTCAGCCGCCACCGGGTTGACCAGCTTCAGGCGTCCCACTTCGGCAGCACCGACCAGCGGGTCACCGGCGCCGAGCGCGGTCACCCGGCCATCACTGGCAATCACCAACGATGAACCGGGCGGCACCACCAGCGGACCGGCCTCGCCAGCGATGGGCCGGGAATCCATGGTCATCAACTGACCGTCGGCGCCGACCTGCAGATTGCCGACGCGGGTATAGGCTTCACTGCCATCGGGCATCTGTACTGTCAGCCAGCCATCGCCACGCACCGCGACATCCAGCGCGCGGCCGGTTTCCATCAGCGGTCCGGAGCGCATATTGGCGCCCGGCGTCGTGGCGACCACCATGGCGCGGGTGGGCGTTTCCTCCCCCACCACCGGGACGGCCCGGTAGTTGTTGATCTGGGCGCGAAAACCGGGCGTCGACACATTCGCCATGTTGTTGGCCACTGAAGCCTGCTGCTCCATCGCCTGCTTGGCGCCCGTCATGCCGACATAGATCATCCGGTCCATACTTCTCCCTTGATTTCCGTGGTTTTCTTGATGTGAGGGTCTGCTGCTTCAGCCAGCCATGCCGGTATCAACGCATGTTGATCAGCGTTTGCATGATCTGGTCTTGCGTCTTGACGGTCTGGGAGTTGGCCTGGTAGGTGCGCTGGGCAATGATCAGGTTCACCAGCTCGGAGGTCAGATCGACGTTGGAGCCCTCCAGCGCGCCCGAGGTCAAGGCCCCCAGCTTGGTGCCGCTGCCGGGTTTGCCGGTCAAGGGCTGGCCCGAGTCCGAAGTTGCAGCCCAGACGTTATCGCCCTTGGACTGCAAGCCGTTGGGGTTGATAAAGGAAGACAGTACGATCTGCCCCAGCGTTTTGGTCTGTTCGTTGGAGTACTTGCCGGTGACGATGCCGTCCTGGCCGACGGCATACGAGGTCAGAACACCGGAGGCGTAACCGGTCTGGGTCAGCTTGTTGACCGCATTGTCATTGCCGAACTGGGTGGTGCCGGTCAGGTTCATGTCGAACGCCATCGCTGTCGAGCCGTTGCCGAAATCAAGCCCAGCCAAGCCCACAGTAACTTTATAGGGCTGCCCGGTAGCCGGGTCGAATGGCAATACGCCATTCGAATCGAATGTCAGCGTAGTGGAAGTTGTTGGTGTTGGAGAGGCAACCGTAATAGAGAGGGGTGAGGCAGCTGTTGGTGGAGTCGTTGATGGAACTATTACTCCCTTAGCATCAAGCGCTTGGCCGTCCGCAGTAGCGTACACCTTCCAAGAATTAATGGCAGGAATGGCAGCGGTGGCAGGGGGGCCAGCGGTGGCAGCGGTAGCAGGGGTGCTAGCGTTACGGAAGAAGGTCACTAATTCATGCGAATTACCCAGCGAGTCGAAGACCGAGACCGCATTCGCGTAACTGTAGGTCTTTGAATCCTTGGCGTCGAACGCAGTAGCCGCAGGGATTGCCGTGCTGCGCGAATCGAGATTGAACTGCGCGGCAATGGCATCGGTCGGCTTCGGCGCCATGGCGGCGGTCGGAAATTGCAATGCTGTCGGGCTGCCGCCAGCGATGGTGCCCGTGGCAGTCACCGGAAAGCCGGTCAAGTTCAAGCCGGCGGCGTTGACCATGAAGCCGTTTTTGTCCACATTGAACTGGCCGTTGCGCGAATAGGCGATCTCACCGCTCGCACTGGCGAGCCGGAAAAAGCCGTCGCCATTGGTAATGGCCACATCCAGTGGCCGGGTGCTGCTCTGCACCGAACCTGCCGTGAAATTCTGTGCCACGCCGGCAACCTTGGTGCCCAGGCCGACCTGCGAGCCGGCGTAAACGTCGGCAAACTGCACGCTGCCGGACTTGAAGCCGATCGTCCCGGCGTTGGCAATGTTGTTGCCGATGACATCGAGATTGGCTGCGGAGGCGCTCAGAGCACTCACACCTTGTGCAAAACCCATGGTGTTTCCTTTTTGAAATTAATGTTGAATTGAAATAAAGACGTGAGGCGCCTGACGCCGATTCAGACTCAGAGAATCAGCCTGACGTCGCTGAGGCTGGCCTGGCGGCCGGCCCCCAGATCGAGTGAAACGCCGGTGCCGCTCTGCGCCACACTGGAGACTGCCGCGTAAGTGAGCGCAGTGGAAGCCACCTGAGCACCGGCGGCCGTTGAAACCACGTTGACGGTGTAGCTTCCATCCGCCACCGGCACGCCGCCGTCTGTTTTGCCGTCCCATGACAGCGTCTTGACGCCTGGCGCCAAAGCGCCCAGGTCGTAGCTTCGAACCGTATCGCCGGCTGCATTGGTGATGGCAACCTTCACAGAATCAGCGGCGGCAGGCATGTCAACGGCAAAAGGTGTAGCAGCAGCCCCTTGCTGCATGGTCAGCGCATTGCCCGGCACGAGCACGGTACGGCCAATCAAGCTGGCCGATTGCAACACCTGGCTGGACCCGCTTTGAGCCAGCAGCGACTGGAAGGCGGTATTGAGTTTTTCGATGCCGCTGACCGTGCTCATCTGCGCCAGCTGCGAGGTTAGCTGGGCATTGTCCAGCGGATTGAGTGGGTCCTGGTTGTTCAGTTGCGTGACCAGCAGCTTGAGGAAACGCTGCTCGCTGTCGGCACTGGAGCCGGTAGCCGTCGCGCCAAGCGCGCTGGTAGCGGTAGTCGGGGTGGTTGCAGTCAAAGCCATAAAATTTCTCCTGTGAATGGAATGTCGGGCTGTCGGTGGACTTACTGGCCAACCGTCAGGGTTTTCAGCATCATGGTCTTGGCGGTGTTGAGGACCTCGACGTTGGCCTGGTAGGAGCGGGAGGCCGAGATCATGTTGACCATCTCTTCGACCACATTGACGTTGGACATGGTGACGTAGCCTTCGGCGTTGGCGAGCGGATTCTTGGGGTCGTGCACCATGCGCAGGGGCGAGGGATCCTCGATGACGCGGGCGACCCGGACGCCGCCGATATCCTGCCCAGCTGAAGGCGCCATCTCGAACACCACCTGACGCGCGCGGTAGGGCTGGCCATCGGGGCCGGCGACACTGTCGGCGTTGGCCAGGTTGCTGGCGGTGACGTTCATGCGCTGGGATTGCGCCGTCATGGCGGAACCCGCAATGTCAAAAATACCGAGTGAATTATTGGAAAGCGGCATGCACTGACTCCACGTCGTTATTACTGGACCGCTGACAGCAGCGATTTGATTTTGGAACTCAGCACCGTCAGGTTCGCCTCATAACGCATGGCGTTGTCGGCAAAATTGACCCGCTCAACATCCATCTCTACCGTGTTGCCATCGATGCTTGACTGGGTAGGCGTGCGATACATCAGGTCCGCATCAGCGCCCGCCTGAGCTTCGCCCGCCAGATGCTGGGATGAAGTGGTCGCCATTGACAGGGATTGGGATTGCCTGCCGCGCTCTACCGCTTGCGTCAGCGTGCTGCTGAAATCGAAATCGCGCGCTTTAAAATTGGGCGTGTCGGCATGTGCGATATTGGCCGCCAGAACTTCCTGCCGCCGTGCCCGCAGGTTGAGCGCCTCCTGATGGAAGCGCAGGAATGAGTCCAACTTGTCGATCATTGCTTTTCCATCGTTTGAAGTCACTTGCCTGGTCGCCCAGACATCTTTGATTGAAAATAATTGTAGGCAGACCTTGCGCAGGCAATCACCTGAACAGATGGGGTTTCAAGGCCCAATTCAACCCTTCTCGCGCGGGTCTCAATCGGACGAACTGCATCTGGATTGCAGCGCAATTCAGCCGTTGCTATCGTCGCCCAACTCTCTAAAATCGTTTGCATGGCACAAACGACACCGTTATCCCTGATCAGACAACTTGCGCTAGCCTTGCCCATGGCACTGGCCACCCTGGCGGCAATGACAGCGCCAGCCCGCAGCGCGACGTCGCAGCCGGCGCCCTTGTCCGGCAGCGCACGCCCCGTGATTGAGCATTTTTTATTGAGTCAAACGGCCGGTCTGCCAGGCAAGGTGGGCATCACCGTCAATACGCCGATGTCGGGGGCTCTGCCGCCATGTGAAGCACTTGAACCGTTTTTGCCAAGCGGTGCACGTCTATGGGGGCGTGTATCGGTCGGGGTGCGATGCAACGCGAATCATCCCTGGACCCGCTATGTGCCGGCCTACATCGCGGTCGTGGGCACCTACTATGTCGCGGCACGCCCGATCAACGCGGGTCAAGCGCTGACGCTCGCTGATGCCACCGTGCACGAAGGTGATCTCACAACCCTGCCAGGCAGCGTCATTGTCGATCCGGCTCAACTGAATGGCGTCATCGCTTCGAACCAGATCGCTTCAGGTGCGCCGCTACGGCGGGAGTTGCTGCGTGCCGTTGCAGTGGTGCAGCAGGGGCAAACCGTCAAAGTGGTCACGCAGGGGGCAGGCTTTGTGGTCAGCACCGAGGGCAAAGCCATGACCAATGCCGCGGCCGGCGCGGTGGTTTGGGTCAAAATGCAGGGGGGCCAACTGCTTAGCGGTATCGTCCATCCAGACGGCACGGTGGAACGGCCAAACTGATTCTCCAATGATTTGTTTGGCGTATCCTAAAGTTTCGACTTGAACCGCCGTTATACCGGAGAGACACCTCTGAAGAAAACATCATGAAAATCAATCAAAACGTCACTTTTTTGAAACCTGCGGCAGACACATCCGCCCTGGTGTCTGCCAGGGGCAGCGTCAACGCCAATCGGTCGGCGGCGGAAATGCCTACCGTGGCGGGCCAAGCGCGGCCGCCCTCACCGACCCCGTTGCTGCCCTCCACCAACGGGGACTTTGACGCGGCCCGCGTCGCCAAGATTCGCGAGAACATCAGCGCCGGCCGCTACCAGGTCAATACCGCCAAAATTGCGGATGGCTTGCTTGCGACCGTGCGTGACCTGTTAAGCAAACAGGCGCCATGAGCAGCCTGCTACTCAATCACCTGACCCGGGAGCATGCCGCAATAGGGGCATTTCTCGAATTACTGGATCAGGAAGCCGACGCCATGACCCATGGCAACTTCGCCAACCTGTCGGAGCTTGCCGGGCGCAAGTCACAACTGGCCGATCAGATCGCGGCTTTTGATCGTCAACGTGAGATGGAACAGCTTGCCCTGGGCTATGCTGCTGATCGTAGCGGTGCCGATGCCGCCGCTGCTGCTGGCGGCGAAGCACTGCAAAACGCGTGGTTCGACTTACTGGAGCGTGCAGCGCAGGCCCATGCGTGCAATCACCGCAATGGCGTGATGATTCACACGCATCTGGACTTCACCCGGCAGTCCATTAGTTTTCTGCAAGCGAGCGGCCAACCGCTGTATGGACCGGATGGAACTCATAAAACAGGCAAAGGCAGCGGTAACCGTCTCGCCCTCGGTTGAATCATCACGTCATTGGACCAAATCCGGATTGGTTAGTTGCTGCGCCCTCTGCGCGCCAGTTCGAGATAGGTAATCATCCGCTGCAAATCCGCCTCTTTCGATTTCGGAAAACGCTCAAAACGGCAACCAAAATGGTAGATCGGATCGTTGTGACCCCGGATATTGTGCAGATAAGTGATCTTTAGATCCGTCTCCAACTTGCCCATCTTGCGGCAATCCAGCACGGCCTTGCTCAACTCGGTACCAATCAGCAGCGCGCCCAGGGTCGGGTCCTTTGAGCGCAGCCCCACGCCATTGAACGACAGATCGTAAATATCAAAGGCGACCTGGCCCCTGTCAGGCAGACTCGCCGTGCAGCGGTAGATGTCCATGAGCGGCGTGCCGACCCGGAAAAACTCACGCCGCTGCATCCGGTACAAGCTCGCCGGCAGCGGTGCGCGAAATGCAAACGCACCTTCGAACTCATGCGGTTCCGGTCGACCGCTAACGAACTGGACGCGGACACCGTCTTGCGTGGCCGAGAAATAGTTCTCATCCGATTCCAGCAAGCTTCGGTTGTAAATCTGCTCGGAACTGCCATCGTAAATAAAAAAACCCGCATTCTGATCCACATCCAGAATGCGGGTAACGATACGATGCGGACGATTGCTGCATTCCACGGTAAGAAAATCCTTACGCTTCATCAATTGTCGCAACACGTTGCCGATCTCCTTCGGATGCGTGATACGAAAATCTTCTAGCGGGGCAAGCGCGTCGCTCACCGGCAGTTGCTCAGCTGTTTCAAAAACAGTGTGCTGTGGTGAATTTTTTGCATCCATTATTTATATTCTATTGCGCGAGTTCAAATTCGAAGTCCAACTCTGATAGACAGGTTTGGTTGGCGAGATGTTGTTCTGTCAGGTCACCCGGCTCCATCGCTTTGGCAAACAGCCAGCCCTGATAAGTCTCGCAACCATATTGGCGCAAAAAGGCCAGTTGAGCATCGGTTTCCACGCCCTCGGCCACCAGCGTCAGCCCCAAGCTGTGAGCCAAGGCAATGATCGCTCGAGAAATAGCCACGTCATTGGCATCGTGGGGAATTCCTTTCATGAAACTTTGGTCAATTTTGAGCTTGCTCACAGGCAAGGCCTTGAGATAGGCGAGCGACGAATAGCCTGTACCAAAATCATCTAATGCCACGCTGCAGCCCAGCGCCACCAGGGCATTGAGCTGTTCGCGCGCCTGCTCGGGCTGCGTCATGGCCACCGACTCAGTGATTTCAATGCCCAGCCATTGGGCCTGCGCGCCGGTGCGCTCCAGTGCTGCGCGCACCTTCTCGGGCAGATTGCGCTGGCGAAATTGCTGAGCCGAAAAATTGACAGCCACACGCAGGGGCGTACCTGCCTGCGCCCAGGCGGCAATTTGCTCGCACGCCGTCTCCAGCACCCAGTCCGACAAAGGCAAAATCAAGCCCGTGGCCTCAGCGATCGGAATAATCCGCGACGGAGAGACATCGCCCAGCACCGGGTCGTGCCAGCGCAGCAAGGCCTCAGCCCCCACTACCGCGCCACTTTCCACGTCCACCTGCGGCTGATAATGCAGCTTCAAAATTCCTTGGGCAATGGCTTCTTTCAACCGTGTGTGCAGTTGCATGTCTTCATGCACGCGCCGATCCATTTCCTGCGAATAGCAGGCATAAGCACCGCGCCCGGCCTGTTTGGCCTGGTACATGGCCAGGTCGGCGTAGCGCAGCAGGGTGTCACTGTCCTGCGCATCGTCCGGGTAAAAAGCCAGACCCAGACTACCCCCTGAATACACGTCCTGGTCTTGCAGGCGGTACGAGGCCTGCAGCGACGTCAAGAGCTTGGTGGCCACACTCACCGCTTCATCCACATCAGCCAGATCGGTGAGCAGAACCGCGAACTCATCGCCGCCCAGGCGCGCCAGTGTGTCGTTTTCGCGCAAGATGCTGCGCATACGGGTGCCTACCTGCACCAGCAAGGCGTCTCCCGTGGCGTGTCCAAAACTGTCGTTCACTGTTTTGAAATAGTCCAAATCAAGAAACAGAACAGCCACGCGCAGACCTGAGCGCCCGGCACGCACCACGGCTTGGTCCAGTTGCAGGTGAAACAACCAGCGATTAGGCAGGCCGGTGAGTTCATCGTGGGTGGCCTGGTGCCGCAGCGACTCTTCAAACTTCTTGCGCCCGGTCAGGTCACGGATGTAGGCAATGGCGTGGCGCGCGCCCTCGTCTTCCCAGTTACCCAGCGAGATGTCCACGGGACAGCATCCGGCCATCGCGACGCAGCAGCTTCAAATCCATCAAACCCATGGCGCGGGGATGCGGTGCGATGAAATAACCCCCGCATCGACTGCGCGTGGCGAGCGTGCAGATACGGAGGCAAAAATAGGTCGACATTCTGGCCGACCAGTTCATGCGCCGGATAGCCAGACAATTTTTCCATGACTGGGTTTGCCATCAAAATGCGCCCAGTGTCATCAACCCACAAAACGCCATCGGGCGCAGCATTCAGCGTCTCTCTCTCGCGCATGGACTGCACCTCCAGACGCTCCAGGGGCCGACGCAGGGCCTCGTTAAAGGTGGCATGGAACAAATACAGATAGGCCGCCACCTTGTAAACATGCCCAAGCACATTGGCTGCATCTTTCGCGACAACACCCAGCATCATGACAAACAGTTCTGAGACAGCCGACAAGGCCACTGCAAAGCCAAGGGCCATGACACACTCGTGAACCAGTTCCTTGCGGCGACGCGCTAGCACCGCGATCGTCACGAGGTTCACGGCGACGATCAGCCATTCCAGGCCGATCTTCAGGGGCGTCAGGCCCTGCCCTTCGATAAATAGCGCAGGCACGCGGTCTGGCCAGAGCAGCCCGATATACCCAAGTACGCCGACCACCGCCAACATCATAGCCAGGGTGAGCCGCTTTTTCAGCTGGCTGATGTCCGGCCCACTCGGCAGCAAGGCATACACCAGCAATGCAGTTGCTGCCAGCATGCGCGCAGCCAGCCAGAAGAAAATGGATTTGTGGGGGGTGTTGGCGGTCATGACATCCGGCATGCCGGCATAGCTTATGGCGTGCAGAAAATCGAGCAGCCCCACGCCTAAAAATGCCACCCCCAGCAGCACCACAGCCCCTTTGCGTGCCGAAAAAATGGCACGGTATCCGGTGACAAATACCAGCATCGCCACCACCACCGCGAACAATTCCACAACGCTGTGCCAAAACACGAAGCTCTTCGGCTCGATCACGATCTGCCAGGTTGGGTGTGAAAGCCACCACAGCAGGGGTATGGCCAGTGCCAGCAAGGTCCAGCCAGCGGCGCTTTGATAGGGGTGCGTATGTTTGTGCTGCATGGTTGCGAATCCAATGTTCTTGATGCCCCGCCGGAGAGGACGACAGTGTCACCGGGGTTTGACTTTCCCTATCTTTCAGTTTGCCAAACCAAGAACACCTTCACGGCGCCCACCAGGCGTTGCGCCCGCTCACTCATGCTGGTTGCTGCGGCGCTGCTCTGCTAGACCATGGCGGAATTTTGCTGTGTCATCTGCTCGCGTCATGTGTCTAGCAGCGTTCCCATGGCACGCTCGCCATTTTCCTTTTTTACCGAGGTTGTAATTCGCCGGAAATCCTCGCCCTGAGCCACAAAAACCGTCGCATTGCCTCCGGGGAAATCACGGGAAAAGCTATCGACCTCGGTTGCGCTGTCATTAAAGCTGGCCTCCGTTATTGGTCAAAGTCCCGCAGCTTCATCGACGAGGGACAGCGTCGTTCCAAACTGCTTGCGAAAACCGCCGAATGCATTTTCAGCGGTCAGCCGCATCGTCTGGTCGAAGATGTCGACCGACTGCGCAATAGCGGAGGCTTGGGCGTACCGGGCCGCGCTGCGTTGCGGGTGTGGATACGCGAGCGCGTAAAAAACACCGAGAATGGTCAACGTTCCGACCAGGATGGCTACGGAGCCGGTGACGGCCAGAATATGCGTCAGCGACTTGAACGACTGGGATGGCGCGTGATCATTCATGCGTAGCTCCAGGCAATAGCTATCCAGGCAGCCAGCAGGGATACCGCGCGATGCGGCAATGTCGCCTGGCTGGCGGCCTGGGCTGGCGCCTTGGCGGCGGAAGCGCCGGGGGGCATCACCGCGGCGGCGGCTGGGTTGGGTTTACTTGTTGTTGCGTGCATGTGTATTCCTTTTATTTTTGGGGTTCTTAGAACGTTTCCTTGTAGGTTGGGTTAGCCCCCCAGGGGCGTAACCCAACAT
>DFWY01000110.1:0-204 GCA_002381615.1 Polaromonas sp. UBA4122
GTGGTTGATGATGCCGAGCTGATTCGCCGCGAAGAAGAAGCCAGCCGCCATGCGGAGTTGTTGCGTCGCCAGGAAGAAGAGCTGGCGGAAAAGCGCCGTTTGCGTGAAGAGCAGGACGCCAAAGAGGCGGCGCGTGAGCTGGAACGCGAGGCTGCAGCGCAAATTGCCCAGGCTGCCGCCGCGGCGGCTGATGCGGCCAAAAAG
>DFWY01000110.1:335-8457 GCA_002381615.1 Polaromonas sp. UBA4122
AAAAAAGCCCAAGCCCGCCACGGCAAAAGCCAAAGAGGCTGGCCAGCCCGTGAAGACGGCTGAAGTTTCCAAAGCCGCTGAGACGGCGGCGGCAGAACAGGTCACCAAAGCGGCCCAAGCGGCGGCCGTACTGGTTGCGACAAAAGCCAAAGCTACCGCAGAATTCCAGGCGGATGCCGCGAAAGCCGAGGACCTCCAGGAGCGTCGCCGCAAGGCCGAAGCTGAAGCTGCAGGCATACGTGCCATGCTGTCCGCACCCAAGCGCGTGCTGGTGCCCCATGTGGACCAGAAAGCTGCAGTCAAGGGTACATTGCACAAACCGGCCGTGGCGCCGGGCGCGGCCAAACCTGGCGCACCAGCTGCCGCTATAGCCACAGGCACAGCCGGTAAAAAAGAGGTCAAATCGGAGAACCTGTCTTCGACCTGGAAAGATGATGCAGCCAAGAAGAAAGAAATCAAGAGCCGTGGCGCGCCGGTTGTTCCCGGGCGCGGCAATTTCCGCAGTGGCCCCCGTGGCCGCCGCAGTACTGGTCGCGAGGCACGTCCCGAGTCAAATTTTGTAGCGCCCAGCGAATTCAAGGTGCTTGAGGTTCATGTGCCTGAAACCATTACCGTGGCAGAACTGGCTCACAAGATGAGCATCAAGTCTTCCGAAGTGATCAAGCACCTGATGAAGCTCGGCCAGATGGTCACCATCAACCAGCCGCTGGACCAGGACACCGCCATGATTGTGGTGGAGGAAATGGGCCACAAGGCGGTTACCGCTGCGCTGGACGATCCGGAAGCGTTCACCGACGAGGACGTGCATGGCCAGCAAGCCGAAGCGCTGCCTAGAGCCCCGGTGGTGACCGTCATGGGTCACGTTGACCATGGCAAAACCTCGCTGCTGGACTACATCCGCCGTGCCAAAGTGGCCTCCGGTGAAGCCGGTGGCATTACCCAGCATATTGGTGCTTACCACGTGGAAACACCGCGCGGCATGGTGTCTTTCCTGGACACCCCGGGCCACGAAGCGTTTACGGCCATGCGCGCCCGCGGCGCCCAGGCCACCGACATCGTGATTCTGGTCGTTGCAGCCGATGATGGTGTGATGCCCCAAACAAAAGAGGCCATCAAGCATGCCAGGGCGGCCGGTGTTCCCATCGTGGTGGCGATCAACAAAATTGACAAGCCCGATGCGAACCTGGAACGCGTCAAAGGCGAGCTGGTGACCGAAGAAGTCGTACCGGAAGAGTTTGGCGGTGATTCACCGTTCGTGCCGGTCTCCGCCCGTACGGGCGAAGGTATTGACGCCCTGCTTGAGCAGGTGCTGCTGCAGGCTGAAGTGCTGGAGCTCAAGGCCCCGGTCGATGCGTTGGCCAAGGGCTTGGTCATTGAGGCCCGGCTCGACAAGGGCCGCGGCCCGGTCGCGACCGTGCTGGTGCAATCCGGTACGCTGAAAGCTGGTGATGTGGTGCTGGCCGGATCGACCTATGGCCGCGTACGCGCCATGCTTGACGAAAATGGCAAATCCATCAAAACCGCAGGCCCCTCGATTCCGGTGGAAATCCAGGGCCTGACCGAAGTGCCACAAGCCGGCGACGAATTCATGGTCATGACGGACGAGCGCCGTGCCCGCGAAATCGCTACCTTCCGCGCCGGCAAGTTTCGCAATACCAAGCTGGCCAAGCAGCAAGCTGCCAAACTGGAGAATATGTTCTCGGACATGTCCGCCGGCGAAGTCAAGATGCTGCCCATCATCATCAAGGCCGATGTGCAAGGTTCGCAGGAAGCGCTGGCGCAGTCGCTGCTCAAGCTCTCGACCGATGAGGTCAAGGTTCAGCTGGTGTACTCCGGCGTCGGCGGTATTTCTGAATCCGACGTGAACCTGGCCATTGCGTCCAAAGCCGTGCTGATCGGGTTCAACACCCGGGCAGATGCGCTAGCGCGCAAGCAGGCCGAGAACAATGGCATTGACATCCGTTACTACAATGTCATTTATGACGCGGTGGATGAGCTCAAGGCCGCCATGTCTGGCATGCTGACACCGGACAAAAAAGAAGAAGTTATCGGTACCGCCGAGATTCGCCAGGTGTTCAAGGTCACCAAGATCGGCTCGATTGCCGGCTGTATGGTCACCGCAGGGGTGGTCCGCCGCACGGCCAAGCTGCGCTTGCTGCGCGAAAACGTGGTCATCTTCACGGGTGAACTTGATTCGCTCAAGCGTTTCAAGGACGATGCCCGCGAAGTCAAGGAAGGCTTCGAGTGCGGCTTGAACATCAAGAACTACAACGACATCCAGGAAGGCGATATCCTGGAGTTCTTCGAGATCAGGGAAGTGGCACGAACCTTGTAAAGAAACGCCCGGCTCGCCAATCCCCTCAAGGCTGGCGGGCCACCCATTTCAAGTCAAGACTGCAAGCCCAAACCATTGTTTCCCTTTTTCTTCCATGCGTAAAAAGTCATCCACCCCCAACCGCGGCTTTCGTGTTGCCGATCAGATCCAACGGGATCTGGCGGCACTGATCGCGCGCGAACTGAAGGACCCGCGGGTCGGCATGGTGACGATTCAGGCGGTTGAAGTGACGCCCGATTATGCGCATGCCAAGGTGTTCTTCAGCGTGCTGGTCGGCGATCCCAAAGAGTGCGAAGAAGCGCTCAACCAGGCTGCCGGATTTTTACGCAACGGCCTGTTCAAGCGGCTGATGATTCACACGGTGCCTACGTTGCATTTCCAGTTTGACCGCACCACCGAACGTGCGGCAGACCTGAACGCCTTGATTGCCAAGGCGGTTTCCTCGCGCGCGCAAGACGACTGAGTTCGCGCCGTTCCCCTTGACAGGTTCGGGGATAACGGTGCCAACAGAGCGTTCGGGCAGGCCCGTGCGCTGAGCCTGTCGAAGCTTTATGACGCAAACATCTTCTCATCGCCAAAAAATTCAGCGACGTCCCGTGCATGGCGTGCTGCTGCTCGACAAGCCGCTGGGCCTGTCGAGCAATCAGGCGTTGCAAAAAGCCAAATGGCTGCTGCGCGCGGACAAGGCCGGGCATACCGGCACGCTGGACCCGCTGGCCACAGGCGTGTTGCCACTGTGCTTCGGCGCGGCTACCAAATTCAGCCAGATTCAGTTAGATGCCGACAAAACCTACGAGGCGACGCTGTTGCTGGGCCAGAAAACCACCACTGGCGACGCCGAGGGCGATGTGATTGAAACGCGGCCTGTGCCGGCGATCACGCCCGAGCTGCTGGAGGCCATGACGCAGCGCTTTACCGGTCCGCTGGCACAGATTCCGCCCATGTATTCAGCGCTCAAGAAAGACGGCAAGGCGCTGTACGAATACGCTAGACGCGGGCAAGAGGTGGAGCGGGAAGCGCGCCATATCATCATTTACAAGCTGAGTATGGCTATAGCCCAGGATGGACGGGCACCAGCAGCTATTAAAATCATAGTAACCTGTAGCAAGGGAACCTACATCCGGACGCTGGGCGAAGACATTGGCGAGGCCCTGGGTTGCGGCGCACATCTGGGTTCGTTGCGGCGGCTGGAAACCGGTGGCTTTGTGGCTGCGCAGTGCGTGAGTTTGCCCGCGCTGGAAGCCATGACTGAGCCGGAGCGCGAAGCTTGCCTGCTACCGGTGCAGTCGCTGGTGGCTTTGTTTCCGTCTGTCACATTGGACGCCGACAATGCAGGACGGTTTTTGAGCGGCCTGCGCCGCCGCGGCGAACCCGGCCAGTGGGGCGCCGATGCGCCGCTGGTGCAGGTGTATGGCGCTGAGCCAGCTGCGTTTCTGGGTTCGGCCCATGTCACCGCTGATGAGCTGATTCCCCAGCGTTTGCTGAGCCCGATTGAAATACAGGACATCCTGCAAGCTGAGAAGATTCCCATAGAGAGTTCCGCGGAACGTTCCACGCCAACTTCCATGCCGCCATCTGGCGCCGGCCTTTCCCCCTTTTAAATATTTAAATATTAACCCTGTACCCATTTCAAGTCTTTAGAAAGCGAACCATGAGTCAAAAACAGATCCGTAACATCGCCATCATCGCCCACGTGGACCATGGCAAGACCACCATGGTCGACCAATTGCTGCGCCAGTCCGGCACCTTTGCCCAGCACGAGAAAGTTGTCGACACCGTGATGGACAACAACGCCATCGAAAAAGAGCGCGGCATTACCATTCTGGCCAAGAACTGCGCCGTGACTTGGAAAGACACGCACATCAACATCGTCGATACCCCCGGCCACGCCGACTTCGGCGGCGAAGTGGAACGCGCACTGTCCATGGTCGACGGTGTGGTGCTGCTGATCGATGCACAAGAAGGCCCCATGCCCCAGACCCGCTTTGTGACCAAGAAGGCGCTCGCCCTGGGCTTGAAGCCCATCCTGGTGGTGAACAAGGTGGACAAGCCCGGTGCGCGCCCTGACTGGGTGGTCAACGCCGCTTTCGACCTGTTCGACAAGCTCGGCGCCACTGATGAACAGCTGGATTTCCCCGTGGTCTACGCCTCGGGCATCAACGGCTGGTCGTCGATGGAAGAGGGCGCGCAAGGTGAACAGTGGGGCCCCGACATGTCGGCCCTGTTCAATACCATCCTCCAGCATGTGCCTCACCAACAGGGTGATCCTGCAGCGCCGCTGCAGTTGCAGATTTCTGCGCTCGACTTTTCGACCTTTGTGGGGCGGATTGGTGTCGGCCGCATCAGCCAGGGCACGATCAAGCCCATGATGGACGTGGTGGTGATGGAAGGTCCTGATGGCAAGGCCGTCAAAGGTCGCATCAACCAGGTGTTGACCTTCCAGGGCTTGGAGCGCGTGCAGACCACGGAAGCCGGTCCAGGCGAAATTGTGCTGATCAACGGCCTGACTGACATCGGCATTGGCGTGACCATCACCGACCCGACCAATCCGGCACCGCTGCCCATGCTCAAGGTCGATGAACCAACCCTGACCATGAATTTTTGCGTCAACACCAGCCCGCTGGCCGGCCGTGAGGGCAAGTACGTCACCAGCCGCCAGATTTGGGACCGCCTGCAAAAAGAACTGCAACACAACGTGGCTTTGCGCGTTAAAGAAACCGACGAAGAAGGCATCTTTGAAGTCATGGGTCGCGGCGAACTGCACTTGACCATTTTGCTGGAAAACATGCGCCGCGAAGGTTTTGAGCTGGCTGTGTCCAAGCCGCGCGTTGTGATGAAGGACGTGAATGGTGAAAAGTATGAGCCCATCGAGTTGGTGACCGCCGACATCGAAGAGCAGCACCAGGGCGGCGTGATGCAGGCGCTGGGCGAGCGTAAGGGTGACTTGATTAATATGGAGTCGGATGGCCGTGGCCGCGTGCGCCTGGAGTACCGTATCCCGGCGCGTGGTCTCATCGGTTTTACCAACGAATTCCTGAACCTGACGCGCGGCACGGGCCTGATCTCCAACATCTTCGACAGCTACGAGCCGCACAAGGGCGACATCGGCGGCCGCAAGAACGGCGTGCTGATTTCCATGGACGCTGGTGAAATCTTCGCCTACGCGCTGGGCAAGCTTGAAGACCGCGGCCGCATGTTCCTCAGGCCCAACGACCCGGTGTACGAAGGCATGATTGTCGGTATCCACAGCCGTGACAACGATTTGGTGGTCAACGCCACGCGCACCAAGCAGCTGACCAACTTCCGCGTCAGCGGCAAGGAAGACGCGATCAAGATGACCCCCCCGATCGAATTGACGCTGGAATACGGCGTGGAATTCATTGAAGAAGACGAGTTGGTCGAAATCACGCCCAAGTCGATCCGCCTGCGCAAGCGTCACCTGACAGAGAGCGAGCGCAAGCGCGCTGGCCGCTAATCCTGCACTGCTTCGGCCGTTAAGGTGATCAGGCTGAAAAGCTTGCAAAAGGGCCACTGCCACGCAGTGGCCCTTTTGTCGTTGGCAGGCATCTGCACCGCCCAAGGGGTTTCATGAAACTCACGCAACTCACTCACACTCGGGCTGTCGCCCTGATGCTGCTCGTGACCATGATGTGGTCGACTGCTGGTGTCGTGACCCGGCACCTGGAGTCGGCTCGCAGCTTTGAAGTGACGTTCTGGCGCAGCTTCTTCACTGTGGTCTCGCTGCTGGTCATCCTGCCTTTTTTTCAGGGTCGGATGGTGTTTTCCAGAATCCGCAACGGTGGTTTCGCGCTTTGGCTGTCGGGTGTCTGCTGGAGCGTGATGTTCACGGCCTTCATGGTGGCGCTGACGCTCACCACCGTCGCCAATGTGCTGGTGACCTTGGCGCTCGGACCGTTCGTTACGGCCTTGCTGGCTCGCGTTTTCATTGGCCACCGCATTCCGCCGCGCACCTGGTTCGCTATCGCAATGGCTGGCGTGGGTATCGCCTGGATGTATGGTGGGCAAATGGACCTGGTCAGCCACCTCGGCGGGACGCTGGTGGCGTTGCTGGTGCCACTGGCTGGCGCCTGCAACTGGACCGTGGTGCAGCACAACCGTTCACAGGGCCAGAAAATTGACATGGTCCCCGCTGTGCTGTTGGGGGCGGTAATTTCTTCGCTGGTGACCTTGCCGCTGTCGTTTCCATTGGCTGCCACACCGCATGACGTTGGACTGCTGGCGCTGCTCGGGCTATTTCAACTGGCCATTCCCTGTGTGTTGTCGGTGCTGTGTGCCGGGGTGCTGAAGGCACCCGAGGTGGCCCTGCTGGCGCTGCTGGAAGTGATTTTTGGCATCTTGCTGGCCTGGTTCGGGGCCAACGAGGTGCCTGGGGCGAACGTGTTGACTGGCGGTGCGCTGGTTGTAGGTGCGCTGGTCGTTAATGAACTGATTGGATGGAGGCAAAGAGCATGCGTTTAGAAGCTGTGGGTGCCGAGGTGAAAAAAAGTGACGTTAAAAGTGACGTGATTGTGGAGCGCCGGGGAAGCACCGGGCTCATCACCCTGAATCGACCCAAAGCACTCAATGCGCTGTCACTTCACATGGTGCATGAGCTGCTGGCCACCTTGCAGGCCTGGCGCGACGACCCCGCTGTGCTGATGGTCGCCATTCGCGGGACCAACAAGGTAGGCCGCCCCGGTAGTCCAGAAAGTCTTTTTGGTGGTTTCTGCGCGGGTGGCGATATCCGCTTTTTCCACCAGGTTGCGCTGGCCGGTGGCGCTGCATGGGCTGCGCTGGAAGATTTTTTCACTGAGGAATACACCGTCAATCACCTGATTCATACCTATCCCAAACCGTTTATTGCCTTCATGGATGGCATCGTGATGGGGGGCGGCATGGGCATCAGCCAAGGCGCGAAAGTCCGCATCGTCACCGAACACACCAAGATGGCTATGCCCGAGACCCAGATCGGGCTGTTTCCGGACGTCGGGGGTGGTTACTTCCTGAGCCGTTGTCCGGGCCGTGTCGGCGAGTACCTGGCGCTGACCGGTGAAGTGATTGGCGCCGACGAAGCCATCCGTTTTGGTCTGGCCGATGTCAAGCTGGAAGCGGCCCGTTTGCCTGCGCTGTGGGATGCACTGGCGGCCCAGGAATTTAAAAGCAAGCCAGAGCTTGAGGCCTGGATTGCTTCTAATTTAATAGCTACTAATGCCCGCAGTGATTTGGCTGAAGCCGAATTTGATGCTTATTTCTCGCTGCCGACGCTAGGGCAGATAATTTGCGCGCTCGAAGCTGCCAAGAGTGACTGGGCGCGCAAGACGGCGGCCACCTTGCGCAAACGCTCGCCGCTGATGCTGCACGTCGCACTGGAGCAGATCCGCCGCGCCCGCACGATGACGCTGGCTGATGATCTGCGCATGGAGCGCGACATGATGCATCACTGCTTTCATCTGCGTCCCGGCTCAAAGGGTGAGGCGGTCGAAGGCATACGCGCACAGGCCATCGATAAGGACTATTCGCCGCGCTGGAATCCGCGCCGCATTGAGGACGTCAGCGAGGAGATGGTGCGTCCGTTTTTTGCGAATCCGTGGCTGGCGGACGCGCATCCGTTACGGCATCTCGGGGTTTGACGTAAAACGACTGCCGAAGCAAGCTTGCCAGTCAAGCGCCCCCTTACCTTGACCCCCCGTTGTTGGTCAAGTTCATGGCTTAAGCGCTGTTGCGCCACAGTGAACGCTTCCTGCAATTCCCGTCGCTGTAACGCCCCCCCGTGCCAATATGACCTGA
>DFWY01000143.1 GCA_002381615.1 Polaromonas sp. UBA4122
TGCTCCCCTTCCGGCGTCAGATAAGGAGAGATTGACGATGACCCATGCTGCCCTCACTCCCGGATCCGTTGCCGTCGTCACTGGCGGCGCTGCCGGTATCGGCCTCGCTGCCGCCAAGCGGATGGCGCAGTTCGGACTTCGCGTCTGCATCGCCGACCTCGGCGCGGACCGACTCGCACGCGCTGCCGAAGAGGTCGCCCTCCTGGCGGCGAGCGGAACGGACGACGTGATGACCTTGGAGACGGACGTCAGCCGCGTCGAAGACCTGCGTCGGCTGGAGGAGGCTGTTCGCGATCGCTTCGGCGGCACGGATGTCCTGATGAACAACGCTGGCATTCAGCCCGGCAGCGCCATGTTCGGGCCAGCCGGCAACTGGGAACGGGTGCTCGACGTCAACCTGTGGGGTGTCATTTACAGCACACATATCTTCGTGCCCGCCATGATCGAGCGCGGACGACCCGGTCTGGTCATCAACACAGGGTCGAAGCAAGGGATCACCACCCCTCCCGGCGACCCGGCCTATAACGTGTCCAAGGCTGGCCTGAAGGCGTTCACCGAAGCGCTGCAGCACGAGCTTCGCAACACACCGAACTGCCGGATCAGCGCGCATTTGCTGATTCCGGGTTTTGTGTTCACGGAACTTACCGCCAAGGGCCGCACGGAAAAGCCGGCCGGCGCTTGGACGCCGGAGCAGACCGTTGACTTCATGATGAAGCGGCTGGAAGCCGGCGACTTCTACATTCTCTGCCCCGACAACGACGTGCCTCGTTCGCTCGACGAGCGGCGCATCCTCTGGGCTGCGGGCGATGTCGTCGAGAACCGGCCGCCACTTTCGCGATGGCATCCAGATTACGCGAAGGCGTTCGAAGCCTTCAGCCAGAAAACGAGCTGAGCGATGGCTGGTTCTGTCCCGCAGGGATTGATACAACTATGGCCCAGAGAGACCAAGGGTCGCTACTCTTTGATTGTTCATGTCCCGTTCAAAACGGCGCAGGCCGTATCTGGCAGCATGATCGCTTTGCTCTGACCGTTTGCATCCTGCGTTCACACGCTGACAACCGACAATGTCAAAGAGTTCGCTCAGCACGAGCGCATCGCCTCAATCACCGCCCCAGAAAATGCCTAGCCTTCAAAATACCCCACGAAGTTTTTATGAGAGAGCTACAGTCTTGTCAATAAGCTGTTGTACTTCGAGCTAGAAACCGCCAAGGATGTTGGGACAAAAAGCGTCAATAAGCGAAAACGTTCAGTGGAAACGGATCAAGTCCCCGCAGCAAACCAAGAAATCATCTTGCAGTTTGACTCGGTCGGAAATACGATCGTTGCCAACGCAACCGGTCAGATCTCACGCATTCGCTGTACGGCTGGCACCCGCGTCTCGCGCAGGGCACTAATCACCGCGAGTATGACCGAGACCAGCGCCACGCCGATCAAAGCGATCACATAAACCCAAGGCACGCTGAGAAATTCGGGTGGGGGGTCAAAAGCCCCGGTCAAGAGCTTGACCAACATCCATGCCAGCGCAAATCCGGTCAGTGTTCCAATGATGGTTCCGGCTAGAAAGATCAAAAGCGCTTCGCTCCACAGAAAAGCGCCAAGTTGTCGGGGTTTCGCACCAAGCGCCGAAAGAATGGCGAAGGTGCGCCGTCGATCGGCAAGCCCTAGCGCGAGAATAAGACCCGTTGCGCTCGTCACCATCAGTACGGCAAGGCCCAATTCGAGCCGCGTCAGTCCCCCAAGATCGACGGCGGTGAGACTCGATCCGATGAGGCGCAACGTTTCGCCAAGTTCAGTGACCTTTACTCCCGGCAATGGCGCAACGATGGTGCGCGCGGCGGCTGCAATCTCAGCGCTCGCTGCGGCGGTCTTCAACAGCACGATCTCTGACGCGTTCGCGCCCGTCACCCGACTGATGTAAGCGGCATTAGCAACCAGGAAAGAATCACGCGGCGCGGTCGGGAACTCGCGAACGATGCCGATGAAGCGGAACGGGATCACATGATATTGGTGATCAACTGCGCTTTGCAGCCGCAGGTTGATCAGGTCGCCTGGCTTCAACTGAAAATCCTTGACGGTTTCCGCCGAGACGAGAATGCCATCTGGAGTGCGTCCCAGCAGATCCAGGCTTTGCCTCGCATCTCCGCCTGCGAAATAGGCACTCGACATCCGCGTCGCTTCGCCGATATGCGCGGCGTCTATGCCGTACAAGTCCTGCAGGTCCGTGCCGACGTAGGCCAGCCGGTGCTGCATCGGTTGGGCGGCGCTTACGCCGGGCATGGCCGCGAGTTCCTTGAGTTTGACCGAAGCAGGCGCCTGCGCGGTGCCTGTGACCGTAACATCCGCGCCGTTGGTGAGTTCGGCATCGACCCGCGTCTGCGCGTGGTAGGTAGTATTGAAGACGGCGGTCGATGTCGCGAAGGCAAAGGCCAGCGCAACTAAAGCAATACCCTGCGTCATCCGGTTGCCTTGCCGACTGATTGCGGCCGCCACGACTCCCGCCAGCGAGCCCGCAATCGGTCGCAGCCCTTTGGTCAAGGCTCCACGGCCGCGCTGCAGTCCGGTGAGGCACAGCCTGATCGTCAGCAGGCCAACGCCCAGCCACAGCAGCACGGGCGCAAGAAACGCAGTGTAGTCAACAGATGACGAGGGCGTGCCCTCGGGAGCCAATACAACCTGATAACCCGTGCTCCATGTTCTCGAGAAGACGATGGCTGATACGGCGATGAGAATGAAATCGAGGCCGATGCGCCGCCAGAGTTGTGGGCGATCGCCGCCCGTAGTCATCCGGGCCGCCGCAACCGTAGTCTGCTTGGCGTCCATCCATGCGGTGGCGAGGATGGCGGCATGGGAGAGCGATATCCCTGCCACGACCGCGCCGACGACCCAGTAAATGGCGATGGCGTTGAAAATACCGACGCCGAGCAGCGTTTGCGACAAAAGAGCGGCGCACAGGACTCCGATAATTGGTCCAGCCACGCCAACGAATGCCGCTTCTATCGTTGCCAGTTTCATGATCTGCGCGCGCGATGCACCGCGGATACGCAACAGAGCTTGGTCGCGCCGCCTGCGGACGCCGCCGGAGGCCACGACAGCGATGGTGAGAAAAGTCGCCAATAGGGCGCCGGGCGCTCCGAGGAACAAAAACAGCACTTTGGCGTACAACGCGTCGCTGCGCACCGCATCAAGCCGCGCCGCGAGATTGTTCGCGACGATGCCGCTGCCGGCGATTCGCACCTCAAGATTTTTTGTCGCTCCTTGGACTGCGACAAAAGCCGCACCCGGATCACGGGGAAGTCCGGCCCTTGTTAGCCCGACGTGCAGCTGAATTCGCACCGCGTCCGGTCTGACTGCCGCCTGCGGATCGAATAGGCGATGCCATTCACTCAGGGGCATCAGTAGTACGTTGTCTGGCGGCGCTTGCGGCGCTGCCCCGACCGGAATCCCGACAGCCTGGAACATCGAATCGGCATTCGGCAGATCGACGACGCCGGCGATCGTGACATTCACTGGCGCAAGTGCCGGGCGATGGATGGTCACGATATCGCCAACCATCACATGCAGGTTGGCGGCGGTCTGCTGCGCGACGAGCACGCCCTCCAGGGAGCCAATGAGTGCCCGAAACTGCTTTGGATAGTCGCGGGCGTACGATGCATCGACGCCGACCACCTTGCCTTTTCCCGTTGTTTGGACGGTGCCGCCGGTATGCGCCTCGAAGCCATCGACTTCCGCATAACCAACCTCATGCAACGTTGAGACCGCGGCGGCCTGGTTGATCACCGTCGAGATCGACTGCACGGTCGTGCCTGGAACGAGCTGTACCTGCCAATCAACCGGCACGCCGGTGACGGCGCGCCGTGTCATCGATGCGGTGCTCTGGGCAAGAAATGCGCCGAGCGACGCAAGCATTGCCACGGTAACCGCGATGCCCGCCGCAGACCCCACAAGACGGCCGTTGCGCTCCTTGATAAGGCCAAGGAACCAGGATGCGATCATATTTCCTCCGAGGTGTCGGCCGATTCGACGAGAACGCCTCGCTCAATTCGCCAGATAGTAGCCATGCGCGCGGCAATCGACGGATCGTGGGTTGCGATGACAAGCGCGGTGTTCGTGCCCTCAAGGTGGGCGATCAGCGCATCAAGCAGCGCATGGCCTGTCTGTTGGTCAAGTTGGCCGGTCGGTTCGTCGGCCAAGATCACGCTCGGGTTGCCCACGATCGCTCGCGCCATTGCAACCCGTTGCATCTGGCCGCCGGACAGTTCCTCGGGCAGTTTGCGCGCGAGGTTCTCGAGACTGAAGGTCGCCAGCGCGGCTCTCACCGCCGCGTCGATGTCGACCGCCGATTTGGCCAGCAGCAGGGGTAAAGCGACGTTCTCGCTCACGGTCAACGGTTCCAGCAAGCTCTGTGCCTGGAACACGAGCGAAATTTTTCCCGGCAGCAGTGTCTCGGCTGGACCCAGCGCGGGCCAAGAGATGGTACCGCTACTTGGTACGTCGAGTCCCGCCATGAGATGCAGCAAGGTCGATTTGCCGCTGCCGGATCTGCCCACGAGCGCCACGCGATCGCGCGCGAGCAGACTGAATGTCGCCGAAGCGACCACGGCGATAGTGCCCTCGCCTTGCTGATAGCTGCGGCTGAGAGAAAGTGCCTTGATGAGAATGTCAGACATGGATGAAGCGCCCATCCTGAATGTGCAAAATGCTGTCGGCACTCGCCGCCAGCGCCTGGCTGTGGGTTGCGACCAGAACTGCACCGCCCGCTTGGCATCGCTCCCGCAACAGCGTCAGGATATTGGCCTCCGTCGCGGTATCCACTTCCGCCGTGGGCTCGTCCGCCAACAACACTTGCGGGTCGGCCGACAAGGCGACCGCCAACCCGGCGCGCGCCGATTCTCCTCCCGACAACTGGGATGGGCGTGCCAAGCGTCGCTGCGTGAGGCCCATCACCTCCAGTAGACGGTCGATCCCGCTCAAGTCGACTTTTCTGGCGAGCGACATCTGCAGCCGCATGTTGTCCTCGACCGTCAAGTGCTCGAACAGGTTGCCGGACTGCATCATGATGCCGATATGCCGGGCACGCAAGGCGGAGCGCACAGCTTCCGGCCGCCGCGATAGGCGTGAGCCCATCACCTCGACATGCCCGCCATCGGGTTCATCCAATCCGGCAAGGCAGGCGAGCAGCGTGGACTTGCCGCTGCCGGATGGCCCCATCAGGGCCAGGAACTCGCCGGCCTCAAGCTTGAGCGAAACGCCTCGCAATGCGGCTGTCTCGTCGTCGCCGCTGTGGTAGAAGCGGTAGAGTTCGAACGCGTCGAGCGGCCGCATGTCAGTGCCACTGAAACGAATTGGAAATAAGTTTCCATTGGTCGACATTGTCGGCCCCGATCGGTGCGGAGAGATTGAGGGTTGCAATTGTTCCGCCTCGATAGATCAGGTAACGATTGTTCTCGAGACGCAGTTGCTTGTTCGTGACGGCGTTGGGTTCTGAATTTGAAGAGAAGACGATCAAGATCGCCGGACCTGATCGCAGCTTCACGCTCTTGATCGTCTCGATCTTGACAGCGCGGCCGACTGTGACCAGAAGCGCAGCCTCGTGATTCGTTACAGATGCGGTCGTGGGGGCGCCGGATGCGGAGCTCACCGCGACATCAACCGCGTTGTACTTGTCGGCAAACCTGGCTCCATCCCTTTGGTTCGTTCGTGCCCAGCCTTCGGGCACCTTGAGCGAAAATCCCAGCGGGGAAATATACGTGACGAAAACCTGCGAGTCCGGAATGTCACCTGGGGGGTTCTTTTCCTGCGCAACTGCTCGTTCCGCCGCCATTGCGGTCGTGCTTACGAGTTGCATGCCAACGAGCAATGCAGAGATTGCCAGAACGACCGCCATCATCGCTTGCATATATTTCCAGATAATATCTTTCATCTCATCTCTCTTTCTTTAAGGTCGCGGCTATCACTCTTGAAAAACGACCGTGCCCCTGGCGAATTCAAAATTCACCTGACGCGCGGAAATTTCCACCACGCATTGCCCCTGCTTGCGCGAGACACACTGCACACCATCGAGCATAGGCTCGTGAAATGGTACGGACGTGCCGAGCAATACGTCCCCGCTGCGCAGACAATCAATCACCGTGTGGACCCTTATTTACTTGGCGTTCCTCAAAACGTTGCCGGTTTTCGCGTCTACCCAGACTTCCTGCCGGGTCTGCCCGGCGACGATATCGAAGGAGTAGCGTGGGCTGCCGTCTTTCCCCTGCTCCATCTCCTCATCAGAAATTCGCCCGGTTGTGCCTTGAGGTCAATCACCCGGGCCTGTTCCAGGCTGATCGTGGCCTTCGCAGCGAGTTTCTGACCCGAGTAGGCGAACGCATTAGTTATCACCACCGTCAGAACCAGACCCAGCAAGGTGATCGCATGTCTTTTTGATGCTGTCATGATGATGCCCCTAATAAGTTGATAAAAATCATATAGATGCGTTGGCGTCTACCAGGATGTTCACCCTACGTCCCGAAACTTAGCTCAGAATTAGGATAGCCAGATAACTTATTGTTCTTCAGTGCTCAAGCAAGGGGGGCGCTTGGCTGTTCGTCTCGAGCGCCCGCCTGTTGGGCGCGCGGCACGAACTCGAATCAGGTCAATCCAACACCATGATGGCGGCGTTCCTCGTCGCCATGGGCGGCATCTAGACGCGAGTTGTCCTGCTTGGCCTGTCGGACACTATCTCGAACACCAGTGCGCGTGGGCTGCGGCCATGGCCGACTTGAACTTCTGGCGCAACCGGAACGCACAAGCGGCTCAACCGTCTTTGCAGGTCGCCTTAGCCATGCTTATCGTCGGCGTGGCTGCGAGGATGATCTAGCGGACGCTCAGTCTGAGCTAAGTCTGGCGCCCTATTCTCCAAATCACGCAAATATCTGCGCGCATCCAAATGGAGAAATACTATGTTCCGTCACACCAAAATTGCCATCGTCGCCACTGTGCTGACTGCCACTGGCGTCATGGCCTACGCCGCCAAAACCATGGAGAACGATACTGCGGTAATTGCCCAGACAAAGATCTCGATGACCCAGGCCGTGACAGCGGCCGAACAGCATGCCAACGGCAAAGCGACGCGGGCCGAGCTTGAGCAATCCAAAGCTGGATTGACGTATGACGTGGAAGTCGTCAGCGGCACCCAAGTGTTTGACGTCAAGGTTGACGCCGAAAAAGGCACGGTCATCTCATCTGCCCAAGACAAGATAGATCACGAGGGGAATCACGAGGGAGATCAGGAAAACCAAGACTAAAAACCCAATCGCAGGTCATGCCGGTACGCCCGGTTGATCTGATCTCGGACACGCAATGCAAGAACTCAACGAAGCCCTGTTCCTTCTCATCAATGCTCAAGATCGTCCCAATGCAGTTTTACTAGCGATCGCAAAAATATTTGCAAACCAGGTGATCTGGCTTGCCCCATTGGCTGTGATCGTGGGATGGCTCCGCGGCAGCGATCGAACCCGCATGCTGATGCTCGAGGCAACAGTTTCTGGCCTGGCAGGCCTGCTGATCAACCAGGCCATTGGGATGCTGTGGCAACACCCCAGGCCATTTATGGTGGGATTGGGCAATACCTTCATTCCTCACGCGCCAGACTCGTCCTTCCCCAGCGATCACCTGACCTTGTTATGGGGCATTGCTTTCAGTTTTCTGATGCACCAACGCCCACGATTTGCTGGCGTCGTGCTGGCCTTGCTTGGGCTTCCAATGGCCTGGGCGCGAATCTATCTTGGGGTTCACTTTCCCCTGGACATGGTGGGCGCGGCCTTGGTTGCCGGCCTGAGCGCCTATCTGTGCTTTCGTGAAGAGCGCTGGTTCATGGACACTGTTTACCGCTGGGCGACTGCAATCTACCGTCGCCTTTTTTCAATGCCGATTCGCCTTGGCTGGGTGCGACCCTGAAAGGCTAAGTCTGCGCTAAGTGTCGAAACACATCATCAGGCCTCTCCCAACTTTACTTCCATCAAGAAACGCAAACATGAACACATCTTTAAGCAAGAGCACGTCACAAATGCTGAGAAAAGTGCCCGAAATCACGCTTTTCTTCTGGGTCATCAAAATACTGGCCACTACTGTGGGTGAAACTGCGGCAGATTTTCTCAATGTGAATCTTCATTTGGGTCTTACAGGAACCTCCGTCGCGATTGGAGCGGTGCTTTTGTCATTTCTGACAATTCAGCTGCGCTCACATAAATACATTCCCTCCATCTATTGGGTTACGGTGGTTTTGCTCAGCGTATTCGGAACCCTGATCACTGACAACCTGGTGGACAATCTAGGTGTTTCTCTGGAAATGTGTACCGCCATCTTTAGCGCGGGCCTTGTGGCGACGTTTGTCGGCTGGTATGCCAGCGAAAAGACTTTGTCGATTCACAGCATTTACACCACCCGTCGCGAACTCTTTTATTGGTCCGCCATTCTCTTTACCTTTGCCTTGGGCACCGCTGCGGGCGACTTGGCCGCTGAAGGTCTGCAACTGGGTTATGGCGTCTCGGTCTTGGTATTTGCTGCTTTGATTGCTGCCACGACATTCGCACACTACGTGCTGAAGTTCAACGCCATCGCCGCATTCTGGATTGCCTACATTCTCACCCGTCCGCTGGGCGCATCAAGTGGGGATTTGCTTGCCCAGCCATTGGTTGCTGGCGGTCTGGGGCTGGGGAATGTTGTTACCAGTAGCCTGTTTTTGATGACCATTCTCGCGTTGGTATCGTACCTGTCGATCGCTCAGAAGAAGCCACTGGCTCTTCAGGAATAGACAAACAATGAGTCGTCCGACGATCTCCCAGTCAAAGGGAAAAGTCTATCTTTAGGAGGCCTGATGATTTCAAGCGGACTTTTGAGCTGGCTTGGCAGCGATCAGGGGATGATGAATCTGTTGGCGCAGAATTGGTTGCTCGGCATCGGTGTGATTGCCGCCATCATTTTTTTCGAAACCGGACTGGTCATTCTGCCGTTCCTGCCTGGCGACTCACTGCTATTCGCGACAGGCACCTTTTTGGGCCTGTCCGGCATTTCCCCCTTTGTTGCAATCGCCCTGATCACTCTGGCCGCAGTGGCAGGCGATGGGGCAAACTTTGCCATTGGTCGCTCGCGGGTCGGCCAGTATCTGGTGAGGCGCGCCTGGATCAAGCCACGGCACCTGACCAAGACTCGAGCATATTTTGACCGTTTTGGTAGTCCAACGGTGACGATCGGGCGCTTTGTGCCGGTGGTCCGTACCGTCGCCCCCTTCATGGCGGGATTGTCTGGCATGTGTCCACGCCGCTTTGCCTTCTACAACGTGATTGGCGCCATCGTATGGTGCAGCTGTCTGATAATGGCAGGGTTCTGGCTTGGGCAAGTGCCCTGGGTTAAAGATCATCTGACCTGGATGTCGATCGGTATCGTTGCGACGTCGATCATCCCAGTGCTGGCCCATCTCACGCCACGGCTCAATAAAAGTCTGGGGTAAGTATGCGCGTTTTACTGGTTGAAGACGATCGAATGATTGGTGAAGTTCTCGCCCAGACGCTCAAAGATGCGAAATACGCAGTGGACTGGGTGCGTGATGGTCAAACTGCCTTGAACACGCTTGAAAGCCAGGTTTATGGCGTGGTGCTGCTGGACCTCGGTTTGCCTAAAAAGGATGGCTTGGAGGTGCTTCGTTCCATCCGTGCCAAAGACAATCCAGTGCCGGTGTTGGTGATCACGGCCCGAGACACTCTGGACGACCGCATCCGTGGCCTGGACGGTGGCGCCGATGACTACGTGCTGAAGCCTTTTGAAATGACCGAGTTACTCGCGCGAATGCGAGCAGTCGTTCGCCGCAAGGGCGGCGTGGCAGGCCCGGTGCTATCCAATGGCGTGATTTCTCTTGACCCAGTCACCCGCGAAGTCAATTTTAACGGCCAACCGACAAGACTTTCCGGACGCGAGTTTTCCCTGCTTCAAGCCCTTATGGTGCGACCCGGCGCAATCTTGTCGCGCTCGGATCTGGAAGACCGCATTTACGGTTGGAATGAAGAAGTGGAAAGCAATGCCGTTGAGTTCCTCATTCACTCGCTGCGTAAAAAACTAGGCAGTAATGTCATCAAAAACGTCAGGGGGGTGGGATGGATGGTTTCCAAGGAGAAGTAAAAAAGTCCCTGCAGTTCAAACTTTCTGCCTGGCTTGCTCTAGTGATTTCGGGCGTTGCGCTAGCGGCGGGAGTGTTCTCGTTTGGCGCGGCGTTTCAGGAGGCCAATGAACTACAGGACGATCAGTTGCGGCAAATTGCGATCTTGGCTAATCGCCAACAGTTGCAACCCTCTCCAAAAGACGAGGCGGCCAATGCTGCCGAAGCCGACCCTGAATCCCGTGTCATTCTCCAGGTGCTGCAAGCATCAGGGACATTGGCCTTAAAGCCAAACGACACGACGCTCGACCTACCAGCGAATTTGCCAGATGGTATTCAGACCGTCACCGTGAAGGACCAAACGTGGCGACTCTTCGTCAGGCCCCTGGACACTGGTGCCCGAATCGTGACGGGGCAACAAACTTCGGTTCGAAATGAAATTGCCCGTAACAGCGCATTGCGAACCCTGCTGCCGCTTGTCATCCTGATTCCTATTTTGTTGATTCTGGTCAGTGAGTTGATACGCCAGATGTTCAAGCCAGTAAAGCAACTAGCTCTGGACCTTGATCAACGTGCGCAAGAGGATTTGCGTGAGGTCAGCGATGCCCATGTTCCCTCTGAAATTCGTCCTTTTGTCGTGGCAATCAATCGGTTGCTTTCCCGTGTAACGCAATCCATGGCACTTCAGCGTCGCTTTGTGGCAGATGCGGCCCACGAGCTTCGCTCACCTTTGACTGCGCTTTCACTGCAGTCAGAACGACTGGCCGCTGCGGACATGTCGGCTCAGGCCAGGGAACGTTTGGGCGCGCTACAAAGCGGCCTGCAGCGATCGCGGCAACTTTTAGATCAGTTGCTTGCCTTGGCTCGCGCGCAAGAGACAGATAAAGGTCAATTAGTGAAAGTGTCTGTGCGTCGTGTCTACCATCAGGTGCTGGAAGACTTGATGCCTCTGGCTGAGGCCAAGAACATCGACCTGGGGATCGTGGGCGAAAAGGACGCTAATGTATTGGCTCAAGAAATGGACCTGAAGATTTTGGTCAAAAATCTTGTCGACAATGCGATTCGTTACACGCCCAGCGGCGGCAAGATTGATCTCCATATCAGACGCTTTAAAGGCAGGACAATTCTGCAAGTCGAAGATTCGGGTGTCGGTATTCCCGAACATGAGCGCGACCGCGTCTTTGATCCGTTTTACAGAATTCTGGGGAACGATGAAGTGGGCTCAGGCCTGGGCTTGTCCATAGTCAAGACAATAGCTGATCGTCTCGGTGCAGTCGTGACACTTCACTATGTCAATGAAAAGTATAAGACAGGCCTGAACGTCGCCGTAGAATTTCCTGAGAAGGTAGATCCCGCGTCAGACATGCACTAACTGGTCTTCCTGCCTGGTGGCTACTCACCAGCGCTCCTTGACCCCCGTCACCATAGCTTTGATGAGACGTGTTCGTTCCAGCCGGCCCATGACAATGGCCGCTAAAGCGTGCAATGTTGCAAGGCTTATCAGGAAGTTACCGATAAAACGGTGAAGGTTTTGTAGCCACTCCTCGCCCCAATACGCGTCAAGTGTCTGCATCCACCCGGTCGTACCCAGCGCAAGGACGACGGTTAACAGAGTCAGCATCATGAGCGCACCCAGGGGGTTGTGGCCCAAGGGTATCTTATGATTGCCCGACTTCATCTGGCGAACATGGTGAACGACGCGACCAGGTGTCGGAAAGAAATCTGAAAATAGGGCGTAACGAGAGCCGATGAAACCCCAGATGATCCGGGCCATCACGAGGGTCAGGGCAAAGTACCCCACCCATTGATGAAAGGTCTTGCCATCATTCAGTACAAAGTAATTAATCGCCACACAGGAGACAAGGGCCCAATGGAAAAAGCGCACGAAGCGATCCCAAACTGGATGCGAGTTGATCAGTACGCTTTGTTCCATGTTTTATCTATCCTGACTGTTTTTATTTCGCTGGCGAACCCGTGACTGGATCGAAGGAAATCTCCACTCTTTTTCCCGACTTGTCATGGCCGTAAACCTCATAGCATCCGTTGGTCACCTTGAGGGTTTTGATCTTGTAGCCTTGCACTTCCATACTGTGTTTGAAGTCGGCTTGCTTCATCCATTTGTCTTTCGGGGCGTTGCAGGTTGGCTCTGCCAGCGCTGCGGTCGAAATTGCAATGATGACAGGCAAGAGTAAAAGCGATTTCATTAATGAACTTTCTGTAAGTTGAATGCCAGCAACTGCTGGTGGACGTATCTTAAAATTCCAGAATTAAGGAAGTCTTAACACTATGGCTCGGTGCGAGCTGGACTTTGCCAGTAGTCTCACGTCCTGGGTCGCTGGATTGGATGCCCAAAGTGACTGGACCGCGAAACATAACAACGCCAAACACCCTCGATCCCAGGCCGCCGATTCTGACCGAAAGGCGATGTGGCAGGTTTTACACGAATCTTACCGGCGGGCCTCATAGCGACCGGATTCTGCCAGCACGGGTCGGTTTTGCTCAAACCCAATGTTCATGCGGCCTGGCAGATTATTTCAACTTCCGGAAAACTCGCAACCAGTTGCAACTTAACGCATCAACTCCCTTGGTGGTGGACCTTTTTCAGCGTTGCTTTAAGTTGAGCGAGGAGGATCGCTCGATCATCGAAGGAATTCGCAGCAAGGGCTTGCATCAGGCGCGAGAGGTCAATCCTGCACATGTACTGTCATGCTTGGACCGGGACATACCAGAAGCCAAGATCATGGCGGTATTGGGAATTGGTCGTACAGAAAGGATGTCTTTTACCGCCAGCACGTAGTCCGCCTGCCGCTCCCGGCATCCGTTCCATTTGACGCGTCCTGTAGAAAAGTTTTTTACAGAGGGCGTTCCTATTATTTTCAGTCAACCTCATTCGAAACCAGGCGGACGCGCAGGTTTCTCATGCGAACAATTTGCAGCACAAGCCGCAATGGCCCGGCGGTACGCAGCAAGTCAGACATCATCCGAAGGTCGGCGACTATCCCTTGGAGAACGCCATATTTGTGGCTTTTCATCGGGCTGTCGACGCGGCCCCATTCCACTACGGCTAAGCGAGCGGCGGCATCGATGCAGGTTCGATTGAGCCAGACCTCAAAGCCAAAGCGCGGCAGGACGTCGAGTTCGGCTAGCCGGTCAGCGATCAGGCCGCGCCGCAGCATCCGTTCGCCGGAAATGTAGTCGATGCCGATAAGGTGCCAGAGCCTGGGCGCATTTCGACGCAGGCTGATGGCTATGTCGGCCCGACCATCAAGCACCGGCAGAATAAGTGCGGTCAGCTCGGCAACTCCGAGGCCGATCAAATCGGAATCGACGAGCAAGAGATAAGTGCCACGCGCCCGAGCCAGGCCAGCGGCCAAGGCGCGGGTCTTGCCGCCATTTTTCGAAAGGCTAATCAGCACCACTTTCTCTCGACCCGAGGCGAACGCCGCTGTGTCATCGGACGATCCGTCATCGACGACGATGATCTCGTCGATCAACGGATGTGCCGCCACCACATCCAAAACGGCCTTGATCCGCGGCCCTTCGTTATAGGCGGGAATAACGCAGGATATGCGCCGGACAGGCTGGTCATTGGGGGCGGTGAGAATCATCTTCGTTCTCTTTTCTTCTTCCAGTACCAAATGCTCAAGATGGCGACGCCGAGGATCGCTATCCCCAGGGAAGCCCGCCCGATCCAGCTACCTATGGTCACGTGCGCTTCACCAATGGCATAGCCGATAAGCAGGAAAAATAGGGTTTTCGGGATCGTTCCGACGAGGTTGAAGCACAAGAACACGGGAAACGACATGCGGCTTACCCCTGCTGCGACAAGAACGGCAAAGCCGAAGGTATGCGTCAGCTTCGCGGCGATAAGAATACGCCCACCATGTTTGCTGAAATGCTCTGCCACCAGCGCGATTCGCGCGTCGGTCACGCCGAACACCTGCCGTAACTTTTGCGGCAGGATATCAACTCCGGCGCGACCGAGCGCGTAGAGCAAGCTGTCGCCAACCAGATCGGCCAGGACAAGGACCAACATTGCCCAGCCGAGCGGCAAATAGCCCAGCCGCCCAACCCATCCCGCAACAATCGTAACGATCGGGCCTTCGATTACCGCTAACGGAAACAGCAACAGCAGCCCGTCCGTCTGGATCAACTGCACCACGATGTCAGTTGTAGCAGTCATCGCCCGTTCACTTTGCAGTCTGCATTGGCGGCGGTTGCATTGCATTGCCGCGCCAGACGAACCCCTTGGCCGCGAATGCGCCTATCCAAATCGCCAAGATCAGAAAATCACGAATGATCCATGTCAAAACATCAGCAACCGCGGCAGGCCAGTTGGCTTGGCGAGCGACGAGCAGCTCAGAGCCATACCATAGACATAAGAAAAGCGGCACCACAAGTGGGCTGACCACCCCAACCAGCGCCAATGTGGTCACTACTGCCAGAGGAAGAACCATGCCCGTGAGGGGTTCGAGGGCGAAAAGCCAAGGGAAGCCGTCACGCCGGACTCTCGCCCAACGGAGCTGCCGCGACCAGACCTCACCAAAACGACGCTGCCCCAAAGGCTGCGGGAACGGTCGGCGTACGACCCTGACTTTCAACCCGGCTGCACGCACGACCTTGGTCGAGGCTACATCCTCGGCGAGATCGCGGCCAAGCGCGGCCAGCCCCCCCGCCGCCTCAAGGATGTCGCGCCGCCAGAAAAGTACTTTACCCTGCGCAAACCCTTTGCCCAGCTGATCCGCCGCCATTTGCCAGCGATCCTGATAGGTGTTGAGAAAGGCGCTTTCTACCTTGGCCCAGATCCCCTTGGCCTGAATTCCCACCGGCGGCGAAGTCACTAGCCCCGTATCTTGGTGCCATGTTGCGAACAAAGTCTGCACATAGTCCCTCGGCAAGAGGACGTTGCTGTCGATTATCACGATTGAGTCGTGCCGCGCGGCAGCCCATCCTTTGACCAGATTGTTGAGCTTGGGGTTGCCAGAGATAACATCGACTCCAATCAAGAGTTGTGCAGAAACCTCAGGATGGTCAGCGATCAGACCGCGGATGACCGGAATGGCCGGATCCTCGGACTCGGCCACACAAAAGATCACCTCATAGGCCGCGGCCAGATCGCTGAAAGAAGTTGCTAGAGTCTCGTAAAGATAGGTGTCCAGTCCGCAGACCGGTCGGATCACACTCAGCGGCGGATGGGTTCCCGGTACCTGAAGCGGGTCTGATCCGCGTAATCGCCACACGACAAGTGCGCAACTCAAGACTTGCAGACCAACAACGACACAGAAGAACCCGGCAAGCAAAATCGTGTAAGTAACTGTCATGTCAGACCGCGAGCGGCAGCTCGCCCTCCTCTTCGTAATCTGTTGCTATTGTGGGTTCAAAGGCTGTCTTTTCATAGACCCGAACGAGGTCGAGGCGGCCGTCGAAATCCTCCACGATGGCCGTGTTACTGCCCGACCAGTCGCCACAGTTTGCATAGCTTATGCCAAAACCATCATGCAATGCGGGTTGATGGAAGTGGCCGCAGATGATCCCGTCGTAGCCGCCCGATTGCGCCAGATGGGTCAATCGCTCTTCAAAGTGATCGTGCTTTCGGATCGCGGCATTGGTGCGGCTGATCGCCCGTTCGATCCCGAACCATTCAGGCTGTCCAAATTTTCGCAAAACATGCCGTTGGGCCACGTCAACGCCCATTGCAATACGTTCAATGAAACTGCCGGCCCGTGCCAACAGCGGAGCCCGGAGCGAAAAGATGTCGCAGATGTCGCCATGGGTCACCAGATAGCGGCGCCCATCGGCCGCCTGATGCACGACGTCCCGTTCGATCTCGATGCCGCCAAAACTCGTGCCGACGTAGTTGCGGAAGAAGTCGTCATGGTTGCCGGGAACGTAGACAACCCGCGTACCGGTTCGCGGCAGATCGAAAAGCCGCTGCAGGACCTGATGATGTGCGGGTTTCCAATTGCTCGACAGCGGGTACCAGTTGTCCACGATATCGCCGACGAGATAGACCGTCTCAGCGTCGTGTGTCCCCAAGAAATCGAGGATCAGATCGGCACGTGACAACCGAGTGCCAAGGTGCATGTCTGACAGGAAGATGCTCCGGTGGCTCTGCGTCGGCTTATCCCTTGATGCTCCCGGTGAGCGCTTGCCCCGGATCAATGGTGGCCCTGCTCGCCAGGCCGGAAGCAACGTGTCATCTAATGGCAGGATATCTTCTCGGATTGATTGAGTCATGAATAGAGCTCCTTGCGAGCAATGGTAAGCGGAACGTCGGCGCCGCGTTGGGAAGCCAGGAATTGGTAAATTGCGGTGCCACCGGCTTCAAACTCCAGTGCACAGGCAGCCATGTACAGTCGCCATACACGGTACGTCGGTGCATCAACCTCACGCAGGGCCATTTCAGGCTTGTCCTTGGATGAGTAGGTCATCCACTCCATAACGTTCTCTGCGGCGCGCAAACTGTCGGTATCGTTTCGCTTGCTCGATCCGGGCAGGGTGACGTCGATTTCGACGGCGAGCGCCTTGACACCGGAGACGCGTTGAGCAACGGGCTCAGCATCCCATTTTCTACATAACTGTCGACATGGCCGGCCTAAATTGCTTCTAATTTGGATATTCCAGATTGGCTATGAGGGAAGCTTCCTCATCGCTACTAAGCAACAAGCATATTCTTTGCCAGAAAATTATTTCTAGTTTAATCAATGCATTAACGTAATGCATGATGATCAACTGTAAAAAATTCCGACAAATTTATCTGACTAGAATTCGGCTATCGATCTAGTTGACCGCCTTTTTCGCTAACTTGGAGTTCGTACTTTGATCGAGATCTGCATCACAGGGTTGGACGAAGCCGCTACGCGGAGTAGTCCACCCCAGCGCTGACACGATTTATTCTGCACTCTCACC
>DFWY01000041.1 GCA_002381615.1 Polaromonas sp. UBA4122
GTGCGGATCAGACCCCCCAACTTGCCGAGGCTTCTCTCGGCAGTGGCGTGCAGTACGCTGCCGGTGCCGAGGAAGAGCAGGCTCTTGAAGCAAGAATGGCTCGCGACGTGATAGAGCATCGCCGTCAATGCCAGCGCAGCCATCGGTTTCATGTCGTAGGCTGAGAAGATCAAGGTCAGGCCCATGCCGACGAAGAGCAGCCCCATATTCTCGATCGACGAATAGGCCAGTAGCCGCTTCATGTCCGTCTGCACGGACGCGAAGACCACGCCGAACAGGGCAGTGGCCAGGCCAACGGCCATCAGCAGCCCACCCCACCACCACAAGCGCATGTGTAGCAGGTCGAAGGACACGCGCAACAGGCCATAGATGGCCGTGTTGAGCATGACGCCGCTCATCATGGCCGACACCGGCGACGGAGCCGCGGGGTGCGCTTCAGGCAGCCACACGTGCAGCGGCAGGACGCCGGCCTTGGCGCCGAAGCCAAACACCGCGAGCAGGAACCCGGCCGAGGCCCAGAACGGTGACAATGCCTGGGCGCGCATGTTCGCGAAGGTGTAGTCGCCAGTGTTGGCCTGCAGCACACCGAAGCACAGCAGGATCGCGATCGCACCGATGCGGGCCATGGTGATGTACAGGTAGCCGGCACTGCGCACTTCCGGGATGCGGTGGTTTGCAGTGACCAGAAAGAATGACGACAGCGCCATCGTCTCCCACATCACCATGAAGGAATAGGCATCGTCGGCCAGGATGACCAGCACCATGCTGGCGAGGAACATGTGGTATTCAAGGCACAACAGGCCGGGCGGCGTGCCCTCGCCCTTACGGAAGTAGCCGGCTGCAAAGGAAGAAATTCCCGCGGAGGCAGCGCCGAGCACCATCAGGAAGTACGCCGACAAGCTGTCCAGCCTGAAATGAAACGGCAATCCTGGTAGACCGATCGGCAAGATGGCCACCTCGGGTGTGACGAGTACCGCGTCGAGTGCGATGCCGAATATCGCCAGCCCGAGCAGTCCGCCGACCGGAAACAGCACGAGCGAAACCAGCGCGAAGCGATGCAGGGCAAACACTCCGGCGGCGCCTACGATCAACCAGCCCGCCACGACAACCAGCATCCAGTCGAGGTGCAGCCACTGTGCGAGAGGAGGCAGGTCACCCACGAAGTCAGGTCCTCTTGAGTATTGTGGTCATTTGAGCAAGCGGTGGGTAGTGTGACTGGAAACTCGTTTCGCCGTGGTCTCATCGCCAGCAGAAACTGCCGTGTCCGTCAGTAATCCGCTAGCCACGAAAGAGCATCCATGCGCGGTTAGATAGTCATGAGTGCGTAGCCGCACGACCTGCAACGGAGTCCGATTGTGAAGCGTACGGAATCGCTTGGAAGCGGACTTTTTGTTCGGGTCGATGAGCAGTCTCGGCCACGCAGTCTTCAGCTTCATAAGTTTCCAATATGACAATACGGTTACGAATTCAAGTTCATCTTACATTAACCGAGATTGCCCATTAGGACTTTTTTTCTCGTCCGTGGGACAGGTTTTTCCGAATTGCCAAGCGTTGTATACCGAGCCCCTCGCAACACCTATCTACACCAGGAAGAACGCTTTTGCGTGTGACACACTTGAGGCCCAAGTTCGCCGATGAAAATGGCCCCTGCCATGCACACTGAATTGAGTCAGCTTGCAAGCACTGCAACAGTGGTGTAGATTTTGATGGGAGGAGCGTTGAAATTCCTACTCCTTTATAGATCAATCTGTGCTCATAGCGGGGAAGAAGTTGCTGTAGGTCAACAGGTCGCCGGTACGGTCCCTGGCGCTGTTGTTGAGTAGCAGACCACCCAGCACGCTCTGCTCGACCTCGATGGACTGGGGAGGTGAGCCACCTCATCGTCACTGCGTGAAGACGACAGGGAAAGATCGAAATTGGAGAATGCTGCAGTCATCAGGGCATCGTAAGAGCCATCGGCACCGGAGTTTGTGCGTAAGCCCGTGGAAATCCACGGGGAGGCATGCTGTGGACATGCGCCTCAACAGTTTGCATCGGATGCTCCTGCGGGAAAATCTGCTAAGCTGGCCTTGCTCGCAAACGCGAGCACCATCCGGACGGCGTAGGCTACCCGCTACGCGCCGAGCCGATACAGTGACCTGGCGCACGACACAATCGAGCGCGGAGTAAACGGATGAGCCCTATACAACCTCTACGGCTGCACGTGCCGGAGCCAACTGGACGCCCCGGTTGCGAAACCGATTTTTCTTATCTACACCTGGCGCGCGCCGGCGTTGTGCGACGACCACCGGTGGATACCGTTCCGGTCGATACCAGCGACCTTGCCTACTCGCTGGTGCGGGTGCTCGATGAGGACGACTGCGCCGTCGGCCCTTGGGCACTACCGATAGAACCTGAACTTTTGCGCCGGGGGCTGCGCTCGATGATGAAAACGCGTATCTTCGACAACCGTATGGTGATCGCCCAGCGGCAAAAGAAGATGTCGTTTTATATGCAAAGCCTCGGCGAAGAGGCGATCGGCACGGCCCACGCGCTGGCTCTGCGCAAGGGCGACATGTGCTTTCCGACTTACCGTCAGCAGAGTCTGCTGATGGCGCGCGATGTATCACTGGTGGATATGATCTGCCAGTTGCTGTCGAACGAACACGACCCACTGAAGGGGCGCCAGCTGCCGGTGATGTACTCGGTGCGCGACGCTGGCTTCTTTTCGATTTCCGGCAACCTGGCCACGCAGTTTATCCAGGCGGTGGGCTGGGGAATGGCCTCGGCGATCAAGGGCGACACGAAGATTGCGTCGGGCTGGATCGGCGATGGTGCGACCGCCGAAGCCGACTTTCACACGGCGCTGACTTTCGCCCATGTCTATCGTGCGCCGGTCATTCTCAACGTTGTCAATAACCAGTGGGCCATCTCGACCTTCCAGGCACTGGCCGGCGGCGAGGCCACCACCTTCGCTGCACGTGGTGTTGGCTGCGGCATCGCCTCGCTGCGCGTCGATGGCAACGATTTTCTCGCGGTGTACGCCGCCTCGCAGTGGGCTGTCGAGCGCGCGCGCAGCAACCTGGGGCCGACGCTGATCGAATGGATCACCTACCGTGGCGGTCCTCACTCGACTTCAGACGACCCCTCCAAATACCGCCCCGCCGATGACTGGTCGCGCTTTCCGCTCGGTGACCCGATTGCACGCCTGAAGCGCCACCTGATCGGCCTGGGCATTTGGTCCGAAGCGGAACACGAACAAACGCACAAGGAACTTGAGGCGCAGGTCATCGCCGCGCAAAAGGAGGCCGAGCGTTGGGGCACGATGGCCACAGGCCAGATACCGAGTGCCGCGTCGATATTCGAAGACGTTTACAAAGACATGCCGGCACACTTGCGCCTGCAGCGTCAACAGCTCGGAGTTTGATCATGGGGGAAGAGAAATTTACCAACGAGACGAATCGTTCAGGCGCAGCTGGAACGGCCAGAACACCCAGAACACCCATGACGATGATCCAGGCGCTGCGCTCAGCAATGGATGTGATGCTCCAGCGCGACAGCAATGTGGTGGTGTTCGGTCAGGATGTGGGTTACTTTGGCGGCGTATTTCGATGCACCGAAGGCCTGCAGGTCAAGTACGGAAAGTCGCGCGTGTTCGATACCCCGATTTCAGAAGGCGGCATCGTCGGCGTGGCGGTCGGCATGGGCGCTTACGGCTTGCGCCCGGTGGTCGAAATTCAGTTCGCCGATTACTTCTATCCCGCCTCGGACCAGATCGTCTCCGAAGCTGCGCGCTTGCGCTACCGCTCGGCAGGAGAGTTCACCGCGCCCATGACGATTCGCATGCCCTGTGGAGGCGGCATTTACGGCGGTCAGACGCACAGCCAGAGCCCTGAGGCGATGTTCACGCAGGTCTGTGGCTTGCGCACGGTCATGCCGTCCAATCCGTACGATGCCAAGGGCCTGCTGATTGCGTCGATCGAGAACGACGACCCCGTCATCTTTCTTGAACCGAAGCGCCTGTACAACGGCCCGTTTGATGGCCACCATGATAGGCCGGTGGTTCCCTGGTCCAGACACCCGCTGGGCGAAGTGCCCGAGGGCTACTACACGGTGCCGCTGGAATCGGCGGCAGTGCCTCGTGTCGGCGCTGCACTGACGGTGATTACCTACGGCACGATGGTCCATGTGTCGCAGGCTGCTGCACAAGAGACCGGTATTGACGCCGAGATCATCGACCTGCGCAGCCTGTGGCCGCTCGATCTTGAAACAATCGTCAACTCGGTCAAGAAAACCGGCCGCTGCGTGATCGTCCATGAGGCCACCCGAACCAACGGATTGGGTGCCGAACTTGCGGCGCTGGTGCAAGAGCACTGCTTCTACCACCTCGAAGCGCCGATTGAGCGCGTGACCGGTTGGGACACGCCATATCCCCACGCGCAGGAGTGGGCTTACTTTCCCGGACCGGAGCGGGTTGGTGCAGCGTTCAAACGCGCGGTGGAGGCATGATGGGCATTCATATCATCAAGATGCCGGACATCGGCGAAGGCATTGCAGAGGTTGAACTGGTGGCGTGGCGTGTGCAGCCCGGCGATGTGGTGGCCGAAGACCAGATACTGGCTGACGTCATGACCGACAAGGCGACCGTGGAGATTCCGTCGCCGGTGTTTGGCACGGTGCTCAAGCTTGGCGGCGAGGTCGGCCAGGTGATGGCCGTAGGCGCTGAATTGATACGCCTTGAAGTGCAGGGCCCGGGCAATGTCAGCGGCGCACCGCCAGCCCCAGCGAAAGCCGCGCCTGCGGTAGCGGCCGCACAAGCTGTACCTGCCGCGCAGCTGCCCCTACCGCAGAAGACGGCGCTGGGGAAAATGCCAGCGCCGCAGGCCGCCACCTCGGTCGGGGACGCTGCACACGCCATACGGCAACCCGGCGACAAGCCGATCGCATCGCCCGCGGTGCGTCGACGCGCCTGGGAGCTAGGCATTGAATTGCAGTACGTTGCTGGCAGCGGCGCGGCCGGCCGCATCCTGCATGAAGACCTCGACGCCTATGCAGCCCATGGCGCGAATCCGCCGTCAGGTATTGCTGGCATGCGCTATGCGGAACGCCACGACGAAGTGGCTGTGCCGGTCATAGGCCTGCGTCGCATAATTGCACAGAAGATGCAGGAGTCCAAGCGGCGCATCCCGCACTTCACCTATGTCGAAGAAATCGATGTCACCGAGCTTGAGGCGCTGCGGGCACGGCTAAATGCAAAGTGGGGTGCCGAACGGGGGCGACTGACACCGCTGCCGTTGCTCATGCGTGCCGTCGTGCTGGCGCTGCGCGATTTTCCGCAAATCAATGCGCGCTTCGACGACGAAGCTGGCGTTGTGACACGCCATGGCGCGGTGCACCTCGGCATTGCCACCCAAACTGAAGCGGGCTTGATGGTGCCGGTGGTGCGGCATGCCGAAGCTCGCGACCTGTGGGCGAGCGCCGCGGAGCTTGCTCGTCTGGCTGAAGCGGCGCGCACGGGCAAGGCGACGCGTGAAGAACTTTCGGGCTCGACCATCACGATTACGAGTCTCGGCGCCTTGGGGGGCATCGTTTCCACACCGGTCATCAACGCGCCTGAAGTGGCCATCGTCGGCGTGAACCGCATCGTTGAACGGCCGATGATTCGTGGCGGAGCCGTGGTCGCGCGGCAGATGATGAATCTGTCGTCGTCGTTCGACCACCGCGTGGTTGACGGTATGCATGCCGCCGAGTTCGTGCAGACGCTGCGCGGGCTGCTCGAATGTCCAGCCACGCTGTTCGTGGAATAACTCATGACAACCCAATCAACCACACTGCTGATCATTGGCGGCGGTCCCGGTGGCTATGTCGCCGCCATTCGCGCTGGACAACTGGGCATTGCCACCACGCTCGTCGAGGGTGAACAACTTGGCGGCACCTGCCTCAACATTGGGTGCATTCCGTCCAAGGCCTTGATTCACGCTGCCGAGGAGTTCGAAAAGGCTGGCCACTACGCGCAGGACTCCGCGCTTGGCATTCACGTGCAGTCGCCGCGCATCGATCTCGCGCAAACGGTTCGGTGGAAGGACGCCATCGTCTCCAAACTGACCACGGGGGTCGCGGCACTGCTGAAGAAGCACGGCGTGCAGATCGTTAAGGGCTGGGCCCGCATCATCGACGGCAAGACGGTGGAGGTGCAGCACGAAGGCACGCAAGCGGACGGAGAGAAGCTGCGCATAGCCTGCGAGCATTTGTTGCTGGCATCAGGATCGCAGGCGGTGGCGCTGCCATCAATGCCGTTCGGTGGCTCCATCATCTCCGCCACCGAAGCGCTGTCGCCACCGTCGCTGCCCCGACGGCTGGTGGTTGTCGGCGCGGGCTACATCGGCCTGGAACTCGGCATGGCCTATCGCAAGCTGGGTGCCGAGGTGGCCGTGATCGAGGCGCTGGACCGCGCGCTGCCTGCCTACGATGCGGAGCTGACCAAGCCGCTGCTTGCCTCGTTGCGGCGGCTGGGCATTCAGATGCATCTCGCTTGTACCGTACAGGGAATGAACGCGAGCGGCGACGCTGTGCGCGTGCGTAACGCGCAGGGCGAAGAATCCGAACTCGCCGCCGACCGCGTGCTGGTGGCCGTCGGCCGGCGCCCGCGCACCGAGGGCTGGGGCTTGGAAACGTTGCTGCTGGACATGAACGGCCGTGCAGTGCAAATCGATGACCAGTGCCGCACCTCGATGCGAAACGTCTGGGCCATTGGCGATGTGACTGGCGAGCCGATGCTGGCGCACCGCGCGATGGCGCAGGGCGAGATGGTGGCCGAAATCATCGCCCGCAAGCGCCGCAGCTTTTCTCCAACGGCGATCGCCGCCGTGTGCTTCACAGATCCAGAAATTGTGGTCGTAGGCCAGACGCCGCAGACGGCTACCGCGGCAGGGCTTGACTGCATCAGCGCGATGTTCCCTTTCTCCGCCAACGGCCGCGCCATGACGATCGAATCGACCGACGGTTTCGTACGCGTCGTCGCCCGGCGCGATAACCACCTTATCGTTGGCTGGCAGGCCGTGGGGCGCAGCGTTTCCGAGCTGAGCACTGCGTTCTCGCAATCGATCGAGATGGGCGCGCGGCTCGAAGATATTGCAGGCACCATTCACGCCCACCCAACGCTCGGCGAAGCCGTGCAGGAGGCGGCGCTGCGCGCGCTCGGGCACGCGTTGCACATCTGAGGCATCAGACTGTGCCCCGCAACCAGATGCAGCGGAGCCCAATTCATTTTTAAAGTCAGCGGAGGGCGAACCGAATACAACGAGAGCGCCATGACCACCTCCAGCACCCTGAATGGCCCGCGAACTCCTCCGAAGTTGGCGCCGTTTCTCTCTGGATTGATGGCAGCGTCATTGGCTTTGTCGGGCTTGGTGGTGGACAGTTTTTACCCGCGTTCTATCCTCCTTAACGGTCTGGCATTGCTCGGCATGGCTGCCTTTGGCTAATCGGTCACCACCAGTTACTGGATGATGGCGGGGTTTACCGTGATCGCCGGTATGGGCAACGGCGTGTTTCACCCGGCGGACTGACTACACCTTGCTCAACCGCAAGGTCAGTCCGAGCCGCCTGGGCCATGCCTACAGCATGCATGGCGTCACGGGCCGCTTGGGCTGGGCGCTGCACTGGCGCTGGTAGACGGCTGAAGACCGATTCACCTTTTTTATGGCTTTTTTAGCGCAAAGGCCGGCTCAAAAAACGCGAGCCTGCCAGACCGAAGCGCCAAGGCTTGTCAAGCGCTTTTGAAATACCGATGCGCGGCCCGCTGATCACCTGAACCGGCCCGACTGCCGGCAGGAGTGCAAAGGGCGGCGCGGCGATGGGCAGGCCGTTGTGTTCACGCATGATGCCCAGCGCCTGACCGACTCGCCCTGGCCCTGCGCACAGCAACCGCACATCGTCAAGGCCGCGCCTGGCGCGCATGACGTCCAGTCCGGCCAAGGGTTCGATCGCGCGGATCAGCACAGCGGCGCCATGACCTTCTTCTCGGCATACGAGGTTCAGGCACCAGTGAATGCCGTAAGACCGGTACACATAGGTGCGGCCGGGCGGCCCGAACATGGCCGCGTTACGCAGTGTGGGGCCTGAAAAGCTGTGCGATGCCGGGTCATCCCGGTCATAAGCTTCGGTCTCGACAATCCGACCCCCCACGCCGTCGACCAGCAGCGTCGCTCCGATCAGCCACCGCGCGACCTCAGGAGAAGAGGGGAGGAAATCGGGGGATGCTGCCGGCATGGTCACGCTCCGTGGTACATGGGATGCTGATAGGCACATTTTGCACAGTAGGGACTCCTCATGAGCTGTCATTTAACCTGACGGTGACATCGGTGCATTAACGCAAGTTCCGTCATGGGCTTCAACACGGGGTACTATCACTCTGGGTAGCGTACCCCATAATGAACCAGATCCTGGCCACTCGCGATAGGGCCGCAACGCAAGCAAGGAGATGATCATGAGCAATTCGAACACGCCCAGAGACGGTGATTTCGCACACTGGGTCGACGAGAAATCACAAGCACTTAAGTTCGAGCTTGGCGAGAAATTTCCCGTACCACCCACTGCACTGGGTTCACCCTCGGTGCATATTGAGACCGGGCGGCAAAAGCTTGAAGAAGTGCTGCTGGAGCATGAAGCGCCGAGCGAAGAGTTTCTTGAAGAGCTGGCGGCGCTTGAAGAAGCGCCGCCCTTAAGCGATGAAGAGCTGGCCCAGCAAGCGCTGGCTGCTGGCGGTGCCGACGGCGACAACAGCACACCCGAGTAGGCACCGGTTTTTTCAGGCTCGTCACGGCTGCAGGGTTGCCGCGCGGGACTGTTGCCCGTCCGACACAAGGGGGCGCTGTGCAGCATCAACCTGCGACTAGCACGGGACGGCGCGGCACAATACGGCGCATGACTAAACAACTTGCCGGCCACCTTCTTGTCGATTGCCTTCTGGCCCAGGGCGTTACCCATGCGTTTGGCGTGCCCGGAGAAAGCTATCTGGCCGTGCTGGACGGCTTGCATGCGCGCCGGGGTCAAATCCAATTCATCACCTGCCGCCAGGAAGGCGGTGCGGCCTTCATGGCCGAGGCGCATGGCAAGCTTACCGGCCGGCCGGGCGTGTGCATGGTGACGCGCGGGCCGGGCGCCACCAATGCCTCCATCGGCGTGCACACCGCTTTCCAGGACTCGACACCAATGTTGTTGCTGGTCGGCGATGTGGCCAGCGACTGCCGCGACCGCGAGGCCTTTCAGGAGGTGGACTACTGCAGTTTTTTCGGGCCCAGTACCAAAGGCTTTGCCAAACGCGTGGAACGCATTGACGATGCCGACCGCATTCCCGAGTACGTGGCGCGCGCTTTTGCCACCGCGATGAACGGCCGGCCCGGGCCGGTGGTGCTGGTATTGCCTGAAGACATGCTGACCCAAATGACCGATGCCAGGCCCTTGCTCCGGGTAGAGGCGGTTCAGGCCTGGAGTGACCCTGGCTCCTTGCGCATGCTGCGCGAGATGCTATTGAAATCAGAGCGCCCCTTTGTCATTGCGGGCGGCAGCGGCTGGACACCGCAGTCGGCGCAGGCGCTGCAGCGCTTTGCCGAAAACTGGAAGCTGCCCGTGGGCAATGCGTTTCGCTTTCAGGACACGTTTGACAACCACCATCCGCTGTATGCGGGCGATGTCGGCATTGGGCTGAACCCCAAGCTGGCCGCACGGGTCAAGGCGAGCGACCTGATCATTGCCATTGGTCCGAGGCTGGGCGAAATGACGACCGGGAATTACACGCTTCTGGAAGCACCGAAACCCAAACAGAAGCTGGTGCACATTCATTCAAGCGCCGAAGAACTCAACCGGGTGTACCAGGCTGACTTGGCCATCCAGGCCACCATGAATGCAGCCGCCCGATCACTGGAGCTGTTGACCGCGCCAGTGTCCGTGCCCTGGGAAGCCTGGACCGCTTCGGCCAACGAGGATTTCCTGGCCAATCTACAGCCGCAAGAGCTTCCTGGCGATATTGACATGCCAGCCATCATCGGCCTGCTGCAAAAGCACCTGCCGACTGATGCGGTGCTGACCAATGGTGCGGGCAATTTCGCCAGTTGGGTGCACCGGTTTTTCAAGCACCACGGGCTTGTGAAAGGGCACAAAACCCAGCTGGCGCCTACCGTGGGGGCCATGGGCTATGGCGTCCCGGCGGGTATTGCAGCGGCCATCACGACCGGGCGTGTGGCCTTCACCATCGCTGGCGATGGCGACTTTTTGATGAACGGCCAGGAACTGGCGACGGCCGTGCAGCATGGCGCCAAAAGCATCATCGTGCTGCTCAACAACTGCATGTACGGCACCATCCGCATGCACCAGGAAAGGGAGTACCCGCAGCGGAGCAGTGGCTCCCACTTGAACAACCCGGACTTTGCTGCGCTGGCGCGCGCCTACGGCTATGCGGGTGTGCGCATCACGCGCACCGCCGAATTTGAAGCCGAACTGCTGGCCGCGCTGGCGCGCAAGGAGGGCACGCTGATCGAGGTGACGCTGGACCCGGAAGTCATCACCACGCGCGGCACGCTGTCATCCATCACGCAGAAAGCGCTAGCTCGGTCACTATAAAAATAATAGCTGCTTGTGCCCGCCCTATAAAGGCTAGAGGCAGATTTTATTAATGAAAAATAAGGCCGGAGTGACCCGGCCTTATTGGCTTCAAGCCTGTGAAGGCTTGTTCCCCGGCTTATTCCTTGATATCCACGCCGTAGAAATTGTGGCGGCCGAATGGGCTGTTTTTGAAATCGATCACGCTCTTGCGCACCGCCTTGATCTGCACTGCATGGGCGATCGTGAACCAGGGCTCCTGCTCCTTGAAGATGACTTGCGCCTGCTGGTAGAGCTTGGTGCGCTCAGCCAGGTTGGTCACGGTCTTGGCTTTCAACACCACGTCTTCATAAGGCTGGTAGCAAAACTTCGCGACGTTGCTGCCGTTGGATTGTGCCGAAGCGCAGCCCAGCAGGGTGTACAGAAAGTTGTCCGGATCGCCGTTGTCACCAGTCCAGCCTAGCATGCCCATCTGGTGCTCGCCGGCCTGCATGCGCTTGCGGTACTCGCCCCATTCAAAGCTCTTGATCTCGGCTTTGACACCCACCTTGACCAGGTCAGCCTGCATCAACTCGGCAATGCGCTTGGCATTGGGGTTGTACGGGCGCTGTACCGGCATGGCCCACAAATCGGTGGTGAACCCATTGGGGTAACCGGCTTCTGCCAGCAGTTTTTTGGCGGCTTCCGGGTTGTAGACATCGTCTTTGATGGCGTCGTTGTAGGACCACATTGACGGCGGAATCGGGTTCTTGGCTGCAATGCCGGTGCCGAGGTACACACCATCAATAATGGCTTGCTTGTTGATGGCCATGCTGATGGCCTTGCGGACGCGCACATCGTCAAACGGTTTCTTGGTCGTGTTGTAGGCCAGGTAACCGACGTTCAGGCCGGGCTGTTCGAGCACCTGAATGTTGGGGTCCTTGCGAATGGCTTCAAGGTCAGCCGGGTTGGGATAGGGCATGACATCGCACTCACCCTTTTGCAGCTTGGCCCAGCGCACCGACGCGTCTGGCGTGATCGAGTATACGAGGTCATCGATCTTGGCCTTGCCACCCCAGTACTGCGGGAACGCCTTATAGCGGATAACGGCATCCTTCTGGTATTGCACCAGGTAAAAGGGGCCGGTACCGATGGGGTCCTGGTCAATCTTTTCTGGTGTGCCGGCCTTGAGCATGGCGTCGGCATATTCCTTGGACTGGACCGCTGCATAAGGCATGGCCAAGTTGGCCAAAAACGGTGCTTCAGGCCTGTCCAGCGTGATTTTGATGGTGTAGTTGTCTACTTTTTGCACCGATTTCAGCAACTTGGGCATGCCCATGTCGCTGAAGTAGGAGTGGTTGGGGCTGGTGACCCTGAAGAAGGGGTTGTCCTCTTTCCACTGGCGATCAAACATGAACAGCACGTCGTCGGCATTGAAGTCACGCGTGGGTTTGAAGGCGCGCTGGCTGTGCCATTTCACGCCTTTGCGGAGGTGGAAGGTGTATTCCTTGCCATCGGCAGAAATTTCCCACTTTTCAGCCAGGCTCGGGACCACCTTGGTGCCGCCACGCTCAAACCCCACGATACCGTTGTAAATGGGTTCGTTGGCATCAAACGAGGTCCCTGTGGTGTTGATGCCGGGGTAGAAGTTTTCCGGGCTGCCTTCAGAGCAGAACACCAGCGTCTTTGCAGAGACTGGAGAGAGCGCCATGAACGTCATGACTGCGGGCAGTGCCACAGCGCGCAGCAAGGCGCGCTGGAGGGGCCGCAGCCGACTTGCGCGTGGGTTTGCACTTGGTTTGGTCTGAATCATTTGACGGACTCCCTTGGGTGGTAAATGCTGCAACGCAGCGGGTTTGCGGCCAGTTTGCGCAGCACTTGCGGCGCGCGCGCTCCGGTCATTGAATGCATGGCCTAGGACAGATTGCAATGTGTGCATCGTTTCTCAGGTCACGCAGTGAGGAAATTTTCAGCATAGTGACACGCTACCTGACGGCCTGCAACTTCGCGCAGCACGGGCCGCTCAGCGCGGCAGCGCTCGCTCACGTGCGGGCAGCGGGTTGAAAAGACGCAGCCGGTAGGCGGATTGAGCGGCGAAGGCAACTCGCCTTTCAGCACAATTCGTTGCTTAACGGCGTTGCTTCCCGCCATGCCCGGTGTGGACGCCAGCAAGGCCTGGGTATAAGGGTGCAAGGGCTGCGCAAAGAGGGCCTTTTTTTCACCTTGCTCCACCGCATGGCCCAAGTACATCACCAGCACATCGTGTGCAATATGGCGCACCACACCCAAGTCGTGCGAGATGAACAGATAGGCCAGCCCCATGGTCTGCTGCAGGTCGGCCAGCAGGTTGAGCACCTGGGCCTGAATCGACACGTCCAGTGCCGACACGGGTTCGTCGGCCACCACCAGCGCGGGGTTGAGCATCAGGGCGCGCGCAATCGCAATGCGCTGGCGCTGCCCCCCCGAAAACATGTGCGGGTAACGGTCATAGTGCTCTGGGCGCAGGCCCACTCTGGCGAGCATGGCGCACGCCTGGCTGGCACGCTCAGCGGCAGTCAATGTGGTGTTGATCTCCATTGGCGCCTCAAGAATAGTGCCAATTTTTTTACGTGGATTCAATGAACCATAAGGGTTCTGGAACACCAGCTGCACGGCTTTGCGAAGGCCCAGGCGTTCCTCTTGCGGCGCGTTGACGGCATCTACGCCCTTGATATACAGCTGGCCACTCGTGGGTGTTTCAATCAGCGAGACCATGCGGGCCAGCGTCGATTTGCCGCAGCCCGATTCACCCACCACGGCCAGTGTCTTGCCTGCGTGGACGCTAAATGACACACCACCCACGGCCTGCAGGTGATCGGATGCGCGTAGAAAGCCGCGCCGTATTTCGTACACGCGTTTGAGATCCTTGGCTTCGACTACGGGCGGGGCTGAGGCCATGCGGATGCTGCGGCGGTATTTGGTAGTGCGCTCATGTTGTGGCCTCAAGCCGGGGCCAGGGGTGTGCCCTGCAGCATGGCTGCTTCACGGTTCGGGTCACCCAGCGAATAGTGGCATCGCACGCTGCCGTCCTCCCGGGCGAGCAGCAGCGGGCGCTCGTTGCCGCAGTGATCGGTGGCATAGGCGCAGCGTGGAGAAAACAGGCAGCCTGTGGGCCGGTCATACAGGCCTGGCACCATGCCGGGAATGGTCGCCAGGCGAGCGTTGCCATCGCTGCGTTCAGGCAAGGCCGAGAGTAGCGCTTCGGTGTAGGGGTGCTTGGGCGTGTTGAAGAGGGCGTGCGCGCCTTGCTCTTCCATGATCTGGCCGGCATACATCACGGCCACGCTTTGGGCCATTTCCGACACCACGCCCATGTTGTGGGTGATCAGCACCAGCGCCATGCCGCGTTCTTTTTGCAGGCTGCGCAGCAGGTCCAGGATTTGCGCCTGGATGGTCACGTCCAGAGCCGTGGTGGGTTCGTCGGCAATCAGCAGCCGCGGGTTGCAGGCAATTGCCATGGCAATCATCACACGCTGGTTCATGCCGCCCGACAATTGGTGCGGGTAGGCCTTCAGGCGGCTTTCCGGCGCAGGGATGCCGACCTGCTCCAGCAACTCGATGGCTTTACACGATGCAGCCTTGCGGTTCAGTCCCAAATGCAGGCGCAACACTTCTGTGATCTGAAAACCGATGGTGAAGCAGGGGTTCAGGCTGGTGGTAGGGTCCTGAAAAATCATGGCAACGTCCTTGCCGGTGAGCTTGTTGCGCTCTCTATCCGACAGCGCCAGCAGATCATGGCCGGCAAAGCGCAGTTTGTCGGCGCGCACACGGCCTGGGTAAGCGACCAGGCCCATCAGCGCCATCATAGTGACGCTTTTACCGGAGCCGGATTCACCGACGATGCCGAGCACTTCGCCTTCTTCGAGCAACAGGCTGACGCCATCAACGGCATGCATGACGCCGCTTTGCGAGGGAAACTCGACGGACAGGTTTTCTATTTCAAGCAGGGCCATGGCGAGGTTTACTTTCAGCGCTTCAGTTTGGGATCGAACGCATCACGCAGTCCGTCGCCCAGCAAGTTGAAGGCCAGCACAGTGATCAAAATCGCGAGGCCGGGGAAGGTGACGACCCACCAGGCGCGCAGTACAAATTCTCGGGCGTCAGCCAGCATGGTGCCCCATTCGGGTGAGGGCGGCTGCGCGCCCAGACCCAGAAAGCCCAGTGCCGCAGCGTCCAGGATAGCCGTGGACACCCCCAGCGACGCCTGTACTATCAGTGGCGCCGCGCAGTTGGGCAAAATTTCACTGAACATCAGCCGAATGCGGCCCGCGCCGCTCATGCGAGCCGCGGTTACGTAGTCGCGGGACGTTTCGGCGATCACTGCCGCACGGGTGATCCGCACATAATGCGGTAGCACCACGATTGCGACTGCCAGCATCGCATTCATCAGGCCGGGGCCAAGAATGGCCACAATCACAATGGCCAGCAGCAGGCTTGGCAGGGTCAGGATGATGTCCATCAGGCGCATGATGGCTATCTCAAAAATGCCGCGGAAGAATCCCGCCAGCAGACCCAGAACGGTGCCAACCACCACCGACAACGCCACCACAGCCAACCCGATGACCAGAGACAGGCGTGCGCCATGCATCAGGCGTGAAAGAATATCGCGGCCAATCGCGTCTGTGCCCAAGGGGTAGGTCCACGATCCGCCTGCCTGCCAGGCCGGTGGCTGGAGAAACACGGCATTGTTGGTGATGTTGGGAGCATGAGGCGCCAGCACGGGTGCAAACAGCGCGACCAGCAGCACGCCCACCACAATGATCAGGCCCAGGAGGGCGCCCCGGTTGGCGCTAAAGTAGCTCCAGAATTCGCGCAGCGGAGACAGCGGCGCTGGCGGGTTGACAGTGTTCAAGGGTGCCGTGCTCATCGTTGATGCCTGATGCGGGGATTAATGATGCCATAGGTGATGTCCACCAGCAGATTGACGGCCATCACGATCACGCCCAGCAGCAGGATGCCACCCTGCAATACAGGGTAGTCACGGCGGCTGATGGCTTCGATCAGCCATTTGCCGACACCGGGCCAGGAAAAAATGGTTTCCGTCAGTATCGCGCCCGTGAACAAAACGCCGACCTGCAAGCCGATCACGGTGACCACCGGGATCAGCGCATTGCGCAGGGCATGCACGGCCACCACGCGCAGCTTGGAAAGTCCCTTGGCGCGCGCGGTACGAATGTAGTCTTCGCCCAGCACTTCCAACATGGCCGACCGCGTCATCCGAGCGATCACTGCCAGCGGGTTGGTACCCAGCACAATCGTCGGTAGTATGAGGTGGGAGGCAGCCGACCAGAAGGCCCCTTTGTCGTCCGACAGCAATGAGTCGATCAGCAAAAATCCGGTGGTGGGCTCAATGTAGTATTGCACCGACATGCGTCCCGAAACAGGGGTCCAGCCAAGCTGTACGGAAAACAGCAGAATCAGCAGCAAGCCCCACCAGAAAATCGGCATCGAGTAGCCCGTCAGGGAGATACCCATGACGCCATGATCGAGTATGGAGTTGCGCTTCACCGCGGCAAGAATGCCGGCGGGAATGCCGATCAGAAGTGCAAAAAGAATGGCGCAGACGGCCAGTTCAATCGTGGCGGGAAAAAGCGTTAGGAACTCAGTCAGTACCGATTCCTGCGTGATGATGGATTTTCCCAGATCACCTTTCAGTACCCGACCGATGTAGATACCGTACTGCACCAAAACCGGCCGGTCCAGTCCATACTCTTTGAGCAACTGTGCATGACGAACGGGATCAATGCCGCGCTCACCGGCCAAGGTTTCGATAGGGTCGCCCGGCACCATGCGAATCAGGAAGAATGCCAGCAGCGTCATTCCCAAAAAAGTGGGAATGACCAGACTCAGTCGGGTAAAAATAAAGCGCAGCATTATTGCGGGTGGCTCAAACTGACATCGTGGCGAGTTGCAGGACCCGCGGAAGTCTTGGCGACGGCAATCTTTAAATATATGGACATGGATATATTGTTGAGGTCGGTTTTATCCGGGGCAGTGCTGCGGGAATTTTTTAAATCCTATCAATAAACCCGTCAATTATTGGTGGTTCTGCTGGCAAGGTACTACTCGGTAACCCGTATTGCTTCTGGACTCATTTGATGACAAACTAAGAACTTATCCGTAAATAATGTTTACGTCC
>DFWY01000021.1 GCA_002381615.1 Polaromonas sp. UBA4122
GAAGAAGAAGCTGTGGGGTGGGGAGTTTTGGACAGACGGGTACTTCGCAAGGTCAGTGGGCAAGCATGGAGATGAGAACATGATCGGGAAGTACGTCAAGAACCAGGGTAACGAGTACCACAAGCTGCACGAAGATCGCCAGCTTGCTTTCTTCTGATACCCCGCCCCTTGGGGCGGGGTTTTTTATAGCTATCTATGCCCGTCCTTCCTTGGAGAACGGCATTAATGACCCACTAAATCCGGAATAACACATGACCGTACAAGCCCCTCCTGCCAAGTCCGCCGGGCTCCTAGGTATCTTTCGCATCAGGACGCTCACTCTGATGCTGGCCCTCGCGGGTTTGCTCACGCCCGCCCTACCTTTGTCGGCGGCCGAAGCTGGTCCGCCGCTGATGCTTGCCAAGGTTTACCACGCGGGTATTTCACTGCAAGACTACTGGGTGAGTGAAAAACTCGATGGCGTGCGCGGCTACTGGGATGGCGAAAAGCTGCTGACCCGCGGCGGAGAGCGCATTGCCGCACCGGCCTGGTTCACGGCGGGCTGGCCCAAGGTGCCCATGGATGGCGAGCTCTGGGCTGGCCGCGGGCAGTTTGTGAAGGCAGTTTCCACGGTGCGACAGCAAACCTCCGACGATGCAGCGTGGCGTGCCATGCGTTTCATGGTGTTCGACCTGCCCGCGCAGGGCGGCCCGTTTACCGAACGAATTCCGGCATTGAATGGACTTGTCAGCCAGATTGACCAGCCCTGGGTGAAGGCCGTGGCGCAGTTCAAGCTGTCAAACCACCAAGCTTTGCAGAGCTTGCTGACCAAAACCGTGAAACGGGGCGGCGAAGGGCTGATGCTGCACCGCGGCGCGTCGCTCTACAAGGCGCAGCGCAACGACGATTTGCTCAAGCTCAAAACCCACGAAGACAGCGAAGCGCGCGTGGTAACGCATATTCCCGGCAAAGGCAAATATGCCGGCAAGCTGGGCGCGCTACTCGTTGAAATGCCAGCGGCTGACGGTAAGCCCGCGCAACGCTTCAAACTGGGCACAGGTTTCTCGGATGCCCAGCGGCTAGACCCGCCTGCCATAGGGACGCTGGTGACCTACCGTTTCAGGGGTTTGAACAACAGCGGCATCCCGCGTTTTGCCAGCTTCATGCGCGTGCGCGAAGACCCATCCCTCTAAAAACGGCCAGCGCGTATGCTGGCCGCTTCCCAAGTCAGACAGACCCCAGGCTATTTCTTGACGCAGTCGGCGTAGTAGCGGACTTTGCCTTTGGCATCTGCCTGCTCGACCAAACCATGGATGTCCGTCTCAAAACCCGGGCACTGCGCGTTGAACTCGCGGGCGAACTTGAGGTAATCAACAATTTTCCTGTTGAACACCTCCCCCGGAATCAGCAACGGAATACCGGGCGGGTAAGGCGTGACTAGCCCGACGGTAATGCGGCCTTCAAGATGGTCGATCTCGACCCGCTCGGTCGTACGGTGGGCGATGTGCGCGTAGGCGTCGCTGGGTTTCATGGCGGGAGCCAAATCGCTCAAATAGACCTCTGTCGTCAGCCGCGCGATATCGTACTTGGCGTACATGGCATGAATATGCTGGCACAAGTCGGCCAGGCCCATGCGCTCGTACTTGGGATACTTTTGGCAGAACTCGGGCAGGATGCGCCACATTGGCTGGTTCTTGTCGTAGTCGTCCTTGAACTGCTGCAGCGCCGTCAGCAGGGTGTTCCAGCGGCCTTTAGTGATGCCGATGGTGAACAGGATGAAAAAACTGTAGAGACCGGTTTTCTCCACGATCACGCCATGCTCGGCCAAAAACTTGGTCACGATGCTGGCCGGAATGCCGGTCTTGGCAAACTTGCCATTGAGGTCCAGCCCGGGCGTGACAATGGTCGACTTAATCGGGTCCAGCATGTTGAAGCCGGTCGCCATCTGGCCAAATCCATGCCAATTGTTGGCGCCGTTCTTCGCCGTCTTGGCACTGCGCGACTCGCCCTTGATGATCCAGTCCTCGGCCCGGCCAATGCCCTCTTCCACAAGCTTGTCCGGTCCCCATACCTTGAACCACCAGTCAGTGCCATATTCTTCGTCGATCTTGCGCATGGCCCGGCGGAAATCGAGCGCCTCGGCAATGCTCTCCTCGACCAGCGCCGTGCCGCCGGGTGGCTCCATCATGGCGGCGGCGACGTCGCAGCTGGCAATAATGCTGTACTGCGGCGAGGTCGATGTGTGCATCAGGTAGGCCTCGTTAAAGAGGGGCCGGTCCAGTTTGGTGTTTTGCGAGTCCTGCACCAGCACCTGGCTGGCCTGGCTGATGCCCGCCAGCAGCTTGTGAATCGACTGTGTGGCATACACCACCGCGTTTTTCGGCCGGGTGCGGTTTTTTCCCATGGAATGGTAGCAACCATAAAACGGGTGAAACGCCGCATGGGGCAGCCAGGCTTCGTCAAAGTGCAGGTTGTCCACGTAGCCGTCAAGCATGCCCTTGATGGTTTCGGTGTTGTAGAGCACGCCGTCGTAGGTCGACTGTGTCAGCGTCAACACGCGCGGCTTGACCTTTTCCGGGTCAACACCCATGAGTAGCGGATTGGCCTTGATCTTGGCCTTGATCGCTTCGGGCTCGAACTCGCTTTGCGGAATCGGGCCGATGATGCCGAAGTGGTTGCGCGTCGGCTTCAAAAACACTGGAATGGCGCCAGTCATGATGATGGCGTGCAGAATGGATTTGTGGCAGTTGCGGTCCACCACGACCACGTCGCCGGGCGCCACCGTGTAATGCCACACGATCTTGTTGCTGGTCGACGTGCCATTGGTCACGAAGAAGCAGTGATCGGCATTAAAAATGCGCGCAGCATTGCGCTCGGACGCCGCCACCGGGCCGGTGTGGTCCAGCAGTTGGCCCAGTTCTTCCACCGCGTTACACACGTCAGCACGCAGCATGTTTTCGCCAAAGAACTGGTGAAACATCTGCCCGACCGGACTTTTCAGGAAGGCTACGCCTCCTGAATGACCCGGACAGTGCCATGAATAAGAGCCATCTTCGGCATAGTCCAGCAAGGCCTTGAAAAATGGGGGCTGCACGCCTTCCAGGTAGCTCTTCGCTTCACGGATGATGTGGCGCGCCACGAACTCGGGCGTGTCTTCAAACATGTGGATGAAGCCGTGCAGTTCGCGCAGGATGTCGTTAGGAATATGACGCGAGGTTTTTGTCTCGCCATACACATAAATCGGTACATCAAGATTCTTGCGGCGCACCTCTTCAATGAAGTTGCGCAGGTTCAGAACGGCCGGGTCCAGATCAGGACCGGGCGTGAACTCCTCATCATCGATCGATAAAATAAATGCGCTGGCACGGCTCTGCTGTTGCGCAAACTGCGACAGGTCACCATAGCTGGTGACGCCCAGCACCTCAAAGCCTTCGGATTCAATGGCTTGCGCCAGCGCGCGAATACCCAGGCCGGAGGTATTCTCCGAGCGGAAGTCTTCGTCAATGATGACAATCGGGAAGCGGAATTTCATGGCGTTTGCAGCAGTTCATGGTCGCCCTGAACCTGTCGGAGGGCATAGGGAAACGCTCGGTGGGCATAGACAGGTTGAGCCCGAACGGTTTGATTCAAGACTGCGAAGTGTAAGGACATATTGTTGTCCTGCGCTTGCGCCACGGTCTATTTGCCCCAAAATATAGCGTATCACAGGCAAAAGGAGGGAACATGAGTGAATCAACCATCTGGTGGCTGCTGGCTGGTGCCGCGGTAGCGCTGGAACTGATGACAGGAACCTTTTACCTGCTGATGATTGCGGTGGGACTCATCGCTGGCGCGGTTGCTGCGCATTTGGGCCTTGCCATGATCGGCCAGATGGTGATCGCGGCAGCTATTGGCGGCGGTGCGGTAGCCGTTTGGCGCTGGCGCCGCAGCAAAAGCCCGGCCCCACTGCCAGCCAATGCCAACCGGGATGTCCACCTGGATATCGGCGAGCCGGTGCACGTTGCGCGGTGGAATGCAGACGGCACCGCCACCGTGAAATTTCGCGGCGCTAACTGGACAGCGGTAGCCGCCAACCCCGCCGAGCCCGCTGGCCCCGGCAGTTTCCGCATCAAGGAAATGCTGGGCAACCGCCTGGTCATTGAAAAGCTGTGGGATTCTGAGGCGCATGCGCCTGAATCACCAGGCCCGGTAACATGAGCACCCTAATCTGAATCAATGGAGAAACTATGGAAATAGCACTCGTCATCCTTATCGTGGCCGGCATCTTTATCGTACGCAGCATCCAGGTGGTGCCGCAGCAAAACGCCTGGGTGATTGAGCGTCTGGGGAAGTACCATGGCAGCCTCACGCCGGGCCTGAGCTTTCTGGTTCCCTTTGTGGACAGAGTGGCCTACAAGCACAGCCTGAAGGAGATCCCGCTCGACGTGCCCAGCCAGGTTTGCATTACGCGCGACAACACGCAGTTGCAAGTCGACGGCATTTTGTATTTCCAGGTGACCGACCCGATGCGTGCCAGCTACGGCTCGTCCAACTACATCGTGGCGGTCACGCAGCTGGCCCAGACCTCGCTGCGCTCCGTGATTGGCAAGCTGGAGCTCGACAAAACCTTTGAAGAACGTGACATCATCAACGCACAAGTCGTTGCAGCGATTGACGAAGCGGCTCTGAACTGGGGGGTAAAGGTCTTGCGCTACGAGATCAAGGACTTGACGCCACCCAAGGAAATCCTGCATGCCATGCAGTCGCAAATCACCGCTGAACGCGAAAAGCGTGCCCTGATCGCCGCCTCGGAAGGCCGAAAACAGGAACAGATCAACATTGCCACCGGCGAGCGGGAAGCCTTTATCGCCCGTTCTGAAGGAGAAAAACAGGCGGCCATCAACAACGCGCAAGGTGAAGCTTCGGCTATCATGGCAGTGGCTGAAGCCAATGCAAAAGCCATCGAAGTCGTTGCTTTAGCGATTCGTCAACCCGGCGGCGAGCAAGCCGTGCAACTCAAGGTGGCAGAAAAAGCTGTCGAGGCCTATTCAAGTGTTGCGAACAAGGCAACCACCACCCTGATCGTGCCCAGCAACATGACCGAAGTGGCGGCCCTGATCACGTCGGCCATGAAAATGGTGCAGGCCAACAAGGCTTGATCATTACTGTTCACAGGCAACACAATGAACGCAATAAATGTTCTGGGCACAGAGTTGGTGCCCTGCTCTTACGATCCCATCACCGGCTATTTCCGCGACGGCTGCTGCAATACAGAGGAGTCCGATGCGGGTTCTCATCTGGTGTGCGTACGGGTCACTCAAGAGTTTTTGACGTTCTCCAACTCCTGCGGCAATGACCTCATCACACCGCAGCCCCAGTATCGTTTTGCAGGGCTCAAACCGGGCGACCGCTGGTGCCTGTGCGCCAACCGCTGGCGGGAGGCACTGGAGGCAGGCTTTGCGCCACCGGTCATTCTGGAGTCCACCCACCTCAACGCCCTCGAATTCGTCACCATGGCCCAACTGGCAAAACACCGGTTTCAGGGCGCCATGCACTAACCGGAGCACTTCGTACGGTCATTCGACCCGGGCAGTGCCGCGGCACTGCTACAATCATGAGCTTCGCGGAAGGGTGGATGAGCGGTTTAAGTCACACGCCTGGAAAGCGTGCGTGGGGTTATTCCCACCGCGGGTTCGAATCCCGCCTCTTCCGCCAAAATTAGTCAGGTGATTCTCCAAAGCCTGACAGGTCTTCCAGATTTTAAAGTCTTTAGGCCCGTAAAAAAGCCACCTTTCGGTGGCTTTTTTTGTTTCTGCTGACCGGGTTTAATTCAGGGCAGATTTCTTGCCGTCTTTGTAGACGTACAGGGTAATTGCCGGATTTTTCAACTCGCCATTGGGCTCGAAAGCGATGGTGGTGGTCACGCCTTTGAAGTTGGATTTGAGCAACTCAGGGGTGTAAACCTTTGGATCGGTCGAATTGGCACGCTTCATGGCGTCAACCAGAAGGAAGGTGGCGTCATAGGTGTATGGGCTATAAACCTGGAACTGGCCGGGGTACTTGGCGTCGTAACGCTTTTTCCAGGCCTCGCCGCCGGGCATTTTGGCCAGGGAGGCGCCGCCTTCAGCGCAAACCACGTTGCCAATGGTCTTGGCGCCAGCAGCCAGCTTGGCCAGCTCAGCGGTGCAGATGCCATCACCGCCAAAGTATTTGACATTGCTCATGCCGAGCTGCTCCATCTGGCGCAACATCGGGCCGCCTTGTGGGTCCATCCCGCCGAAGAAAATCGCGTCGGGGTTTTTGGATTTGACGGCCGTGAGAATGGCCATGAAGTCAGTGGCTTTGTCGGTGGTGTATTGCTCGTCAACCACGGTCATGCCTTTTGCCAGAGCCGTCCTTTTGAACACTTCAGCAACGCCTTGGCCGTATGCCGTGCGGTCATCGATGATGGCCACTTTTTTCAGTTTCAGTGCGTCAGCCGCATAGAAAGCCAGACCGGCGCCCAGGGCATTGTCATTGGCGATGATGCGGAAGGTGGTTTTGTAGCCAGGCTTGGTCAGGTTGGGGTTGGTTGCAGCGCCTGTGACCATCGGAATGCCGCAGTCGTTGTAAACCTTGGAAGCGGGAATCGTCGTACCTGAATTCAGGTGACCGACCACACCAGATACTTTGGAGTCGCACAGTTTTTGTGCAGCAGCCGTGCCCTGTTTTGGATCAGCAGCATCGTCTTCAGCAACCAGCTCAAACTTGATTTTCTTGCCGCCGATGACAATGCCTTGCGCGTTCAGGTCTTCAACAGCCATGCGTGCGCCGTTTTCGTTGTCTTTGCCATAGTGGGCCTGCGAGCCGGACATTGGTGCAACGTCACCTATTTTGACCACTGCATCTTGCGCAGAAGCAAAACCCGCCACCATAGCGAGAGCCGCCATGGCGGTCATTTTTAATTTCATTTGCATAAAAACACTCCGATTAGGAAATTACCGTTAAAGATTGAGAACATTTTTTTACTCAACGAGCGCGAACATAACGCAATTTTCGGGCCTGCACCATAGCAACGCCCCTAGGTTATTTGCCGATAAGTGGGTTTACCCGTGGAACAGATGCGAATCCGGGTTTCAACGAGTGCCCATGAGGTGCGGCGCATACATGGAAACGGGGCAGCGTCCCAGCGGTGGCATCAAGACCGGGCCGGCGTTTGAACCACTTCCTGTTCAAAGGCCTGGCTCACGGATTGGCGCACGACTCCCTCAATCTCTTCGCGAAGCCGGGGTGCCAGGGTTTGGGTGTGCTCCAGGATCAGTTGTCCAACGGCCTCCCGCAAACGCCGTTCAAGCGTCAGGTCTACCCGCTGCAGAACACGCTTGACCATCTGGTCTTCCAGCTCGGCCGAAATCGCCATGGGTGCTACGCCCTTGCCTGAAACCGGTGCTGGCGAGGGCACGGGCTGGACGACCTCGGTCAGCGTGGGTACGAAACGGGGCGGGATAGACGAATTGCTCATGCGCTCTCCCTGGCCGTCGCAAAGTCATGTCGTTTCATGGCGTACCCCCTGTCGGTGTAATGCTTCCAGCGGCTGCGCGCGGCAAGGCGGTCGTCGTCTGCCTGCGTAACGACCTCAATGACACGTTCAAAACGTTCAAATTCAGCAGGCATGTTCTGCCCTAGATTGACCAGAACGCCGTGATGTGGACACGCCGTGAGCGACTCGGCAAGCAGCACCGGCGTGGCCGCCAGGCTGTTTGCCGGCGCACTGACATGGCAATGCGGCACAAATTCAGTGGGGGAAAAACTCCACAGCAATTGATCAAGCTCGGCCAGGACCTCGGGCCCTGCCGTCACCACCACCTTGGCACCACTGAGGTAGGCTTTGCGCAGCAGGCGGCAGCTGTATGCCAGCTTGTCGGGCACATTGAAGTGAAAGGCGATCTCAGTCATGCCCGGGTTCTGGAAACAGGCGTGCTTCGTTTAACGGGCTTGGCCCTGGTCGGCGCTTTTCCAGGCACAGCCAAGGGTACCTGGCTCAGCAAGTAGTCCAGCAGTAAGGACACGGGACGGCCCGTGGCGCCTTTCGCCGCTCCACCTTTCCAGGCCGTACCGGCAATGTCCAGATGCGCCCAGGGGAAGCTGGCCGCAAAGCGCTGAAGGAACTTGGCAGCGGTCACCGCGCCCGCAGCCTTCCCCGCGATGTTCGCCACATCCGCAAAATTGGTTTTGAGCCCTTCTGCGTACTCCTCATCGAGCGGCATCCTCCAGCACAGATCCAGGGAGGATTCACCGGCCTGGGCCAGCGCCTGGGCCAGCGGCTCATCAGTCGAGAAAAGTGCACTGCGCACCCCCCCCAAGGCGACCACACAAGCGCCAGTCAGCGTGGCGATGTCGATCACTGCCTTGGGCTTGAAGCGTTCCGCATAGGTCAATGCATCACACAGCACCAGCCGCCCTTCCGCATCGGTGTTCAGAATTTCGATCATTTGCCCGCTCATGCTGGTGACCACATCGCCAGGCTTGACGGCACGTCCGCCTGTCATGTTTTCGCTCGCCGGAATCAGCCCCACCACATTCAGCGCAGGCTGCAGTTCGGCCAGTGCACGGAAGGTCCCCAGCACACTCGCCGCACCACACATGTCGAACTTCATCTCATCCATTTCGTGCGCAGGTTTCATCGAGATACCGCCCGAATCGAAGGTGATGCCCTTGCCGACCAGCACCACCGGCGCCACGGCCTTGGCAGCGCCCTCATAATGCAACACGATAAAACGTAAAGGTTCTGCCGTGCCTTGGGCAACGGCCATGAACGAGCCCATGCCCAGCTTTGCAACCTCCTTGGGGCCCAGTACTTCAACCTTGATGTTGCGCAATTTACCCAGGTCCTTGGCCGCCACTGCCAGCAAGGTCGGGGTGGCGTGGTTGGCCGGCCGGTTGGCCCATTCTTTGGCCAACTCAATACCCTTGACCAGCGCGGTCCCCTTATCGAACCCCGCCCTGGCGTTCGCGGCATCGTTCACAGCGATCACGATGCGCTGCAGTTTTGCCGGACTGGCCTTGGACTTGGTGGTGGTGTAGACGTAGGTGGCGTCGCTGCAGGCTACAACGGCTGTCCGCACGGCATCGGGCGGCAGGTTGTTCAGCGCACTGAGGCAGAGAACTGCGCGTTGGGCATTGCTGTTCTTCAAGGCCCCCAGCGCGGCATTCACAGCGATACGGACATTTTTGGGGCTGCCATCACCGGCACCCACCAGCAGAATCCGCGTTGCCGCAATGCCCGGCGTGCGGTAGGCGCTGAGCAGTTTGCCCGGTTTGGCCTCAAAGTCACCCGATTTGATCGCAAGCGCAGCCAGCGCAGACAGGGGATCGTCATCTGAACTCAAGTTTTGGGGTATGAGCACAAGCAGTGCATCACATTTTTCACTGCAAATACGGGTACGGTTTAGTGTTTTGAGTTCAAAGTCCATAATTCAACGTTTATCAAAAACAAAATAAAGCAAAGCAAAAGTAAATATCCAGGCAATGTTATTCCAATCTTCGATTCGCAAAGAGTTGGCACGCAGTTTCGGGGCAACCCTGGTGGTCATCGTCACGATCATGATGACCATCGTGCTGATCCGCACACTGGGCCAAGCTTCGCGCGGCTTCATTAATCCCGAGGATGTCATGCTCTTCATGGCTTATTCGGCTTTGGGTCGCCTGCCGACTATTCTGACGCTCTCGCTCTTCATTGCCATGGTCAGCACCTTGTCTCGCATGTACCGTGACAGTGAAATGGTGGTCTGGTTCACCAGCGGCCAGGGACTGGCGGGCTTTCTGATGCCTCTGTTTCGCTTCGCGTGGCCAATTCTGCTTGTAATTACCCTGATGGCACTTTTTGTATGGCCATGGACCAACCAGCAGACCAAGGACATGCAAAGCCGCTACGAACAGCGTGGCGACCTGGACCGTATTGCACCCGGCCAGTTTCAGGAATCGTCCAGCGGCAACCGGGTATTTTTTATCGACCGCGATCTGGCAGGCAATCAAGCCAGCAACAATGTGTTTATCGCCGCGACTGAAAAAGGCAAAAGCTCCATCACCACAGCGCGCTCAGGCCGCATTGAGACCAAGGAAAATACCCAGTTCCTGATGCTTGAAAACGGACAGCGGCTTGAAAACGTCATTGGGGAATCAGCCCTCAAAATCAGCGACTTTGAAGAGTACGGCACCAAAACGGGTGACTCGAACCCCCTCAGCGAGAACGCGCCGGAAGCCAATTTATTGTCCACACGCTCCCTCCTCAAGGCCCCCACTCGCGGCAACCTCGGTGAGTTGGCATGGCGCTTTGGGCTGGCCCTGGCATCGATCAACTTTGTGATTCTGGCCGTGGCACTGGCCAGCGTGAACCCGCGCGGCGGGCGCAGCAGCAACATGATTTTCATACTGCTGACATTCGTGGTTTACAACAACCTGATTAATCTGGGGCAAAGCTGGATTCTTGTCGGCCTCATCAGTTTTGGCGCCTTCCTTCTGCTGCTGCATGGCGGTGTGTTGCTGCTCGGCCTGGGCTGGCTGGCCAAGCGGCATTCCAACTGGGTTTTCAGACCGGCTCCGCGACTGCACCACGCACCACCTGCCGTGCGCGCCAATGGAAGCAGCAATCCATGAAAACCATACGCCACCTGATCTACGGTGAGGTGCTGGCCGCCATCGCCCTGGTGACGCTGGGGTTTCTGGCGCTGTTCTTCTTTTTTGACCTGGTCGATGAATTGCAATACCTCGGCAAAAACAACGGTCTCAGTGCCACTGCCGACGTTTACCAGATCAGGCATGCGCTGCTGTATGTGACGCTGCTGATCCCCAATCATCTGTATGAACTCCTGCCTATCTCGGTGCTGATTGGCACCATTTTTGTCATGGCACGCCTGGCCCAGAGTTCTGAATACACCATTTTGCGCACCAGCGGACTGGGCCCATGGCGGGCGCTCAAGCTGCTGCTGGCACTGGGCGCATTTTTTGTGGCGTTCAGTTTTGCAGTGGGGGACTATGTTGCGCCCGCCAGCGAGCGGGCCGCACAATTGCTCAAGGCACGTTACCAGGGCAAGATCACCATCGGCCAGACGGGTGCATGGCTGAAAGAGAAACAGGCCTATAACACCTATGTGGTCAACGTTAAAGAGCTATCACCTGACAATGAAATGAAGGGTGTTCAAATTTTCGAATTTAACAACAAGGGCTTGATTGTTTCGACCACCCAGGCGCCTGTGGCGACATTGGCCGAGGGTGATGCCTGGCTACTCAAGCAGGCCAGCCGCGCAGAATTTGACGTCCCCGCAGACTCTACCCCTGCCAGCAAGGCCCAGGAAAGTGCCAGGGTCACCCGGTCTTTCGTAGAGAGCCTTCGATGGCCTACCGGGCTCAGCGCAGAGATGGTGTCAGTGGCGCTGCTCAAACCGGAACTAATGAGCACCATCGACCTCTTCAACTACGTCCGCCACCTGGAAGCCAACAGCCAGACCGCCCAGCGCTATGAAATCGAATTCTGGAAAAAGGTTTTCTATCCGCTCAGCTGCCTCGTGATGGTGATACTGGCCCTGCCTTTTGCCTACCTTCACTTCCGCTCTGGCGGCATCGCGGGCTATGTCTTTGCCGGTGTCATGATCGGTATCAGCTTTTTTCTGCTCAATAACGTGTTTGGCTATATTGGCAACCTGCGCAACTGGCAGCCCTGGCTGGCGGCCGCCACACCGGGGTTGCTGTATATGGCAGTTTCGCTGGGTGCGTTTGGCTGGCTGGTCCTCAGGCACTGACGGCAGTCGCTGGCTAGACGTGACAAAGTGACAAACATCCTCCCCTCAACATGACCCTTTTAGCATCAACGCCACTAGGTATTGTTCTGCTCGCCCATGGCTCGCGTGACCCGCAGTGGCAAGCGCCGATTGAAGCCGTCGCCGCGCACATCCGCACCCGCCAGCCTGGAACAAAGGTCTGCTGTGCCTACCTGGAACTCTGCGCACCTTCGCTGCCCGAAGCCGCTACTTATTTGATAGCTACTGGGGCCTTCCACATAAGGGTATTCCCCATTTTTCTTGGTGTTGGCAAACATGCACGCGAAGACTTCCCGCTGCTGATCGAGCAAATCAGGGTCGCGCATCCAGGCGTGGCGATTGAACTCCTGCCCACCGCCGGTGAGTACGGACAGCTGACGGCACTGATGGCCGACATTGCTCTGTCCTAAGGTCAAAACGCCCCGAAAAATTGGTGTACGCCAGGAACCTCATTAGCACAAAACAGGCATAATGGAACAAGTAATTAGCCTGAATTTGATATGAACCTTCATCAATTCCGATTTGTTCAGGAGGCCGTACGGCGCAACCTGAACCTGACCGAAACAGCCCGAGCCCTGCACACTTCGCAGCCCGGCGTCTCCAAGGCCATCATCGAGCTCGAAGAAGAACTGGGTGTGGAGATTTTTGCGCGCCATGGCAAGCGCCTAAAACGCGTGACCGAGCCCGGCGAGCATGTGCTTAAGAGCATAGAACTCATCATGCGCGAAGTGGGCAATTTGCGGCGCATTGGCGAGCAGTTTTCGGCACAGGACAGCGGCACGCTCTCCATTGCCACCACCCACACCCAGGCCCGCTATGTCTTGCCGCAGCCGGTGGCCAAGCTGCGTGAAGCCTTCCCAAAGGTCAACGTCAGCCTGCACCAGGGCTCACCCGATCAGGTGGCCCGCATGCTGATTGACGAAGTGGCTGAAATCGGCATTGCCACGGAATCGCTGACCCATTTCAGCGAACTGGTGACCCTGCCCTGCTATGAATGGCAGCACATGCTGGTCATGCCTGTGGACCATCCGCTGGCCAAAAAGGACAACATCACACTGGAGGATCTGGCCCAGGAACCGCTGATCACCTACCACCCCTCCTTTACGGGACGCACCAAGGTTGACCAGGCTTTTGCGGCCAGGCACCTGGAGCCGCGCATTGCCCTTGAAGCCATTGACTCCGACGTGATCAAGACCTATGTGCGCCTGGGGCTGGGCGTCGGCATTGTGGCCGAGATGGCGCTCAAGGACGACGGCACCAACAGCGACTTACTGGGCCTGCCGGCGGGCCCGCTGTTTGGCGTGAACGTGGCTCGCGTGGCTTTTAAGCGCGGCGCCTACCTGCGCAATTTTGTCTATAAATTTGCAGAGCTGCTCAGCGACAAGCTGGACCGCGCCCTGATCACCAAGGCCATGGCAGGCCGCATCAACGACTACGAAGTATGACCATGCCGACACCAGATACGATTCGCGCGAGCGCAGCGCGCACCCCTTCGCTCAAAAGCAAACTGCCGGCCGTCGGCACCACCATCTTTACCGTCATGTCCACGCTGGCAGCGGAAAAAGGGGCCGTCAATCTGGGCCAGGGCTTTCCTGATTTCGACTGCGACCTCAAGCTGATCAACGCCGTGCTAGATGCCATGAACCGGGGACTGAACCAGTACCCACCCATGACAGGGGTGCCCGTGTTGCGTGAGGCCATTGCTGCCAAGCTGGCCAGACTGCATGGCCACAGCTACAACGCCAACCTGGAGATCACCATCACGGCGGGCGCCACGCAGGCCATCCTCACTGTCATTTTGGCCATAGTCCACCCCGGCGATGAAGTGATCGTGCTGGAGCCCTGCTACGACAGTTATGTGCCCAATATCGAGCTGGCCGGCGGCACCGCAGTGCGCGTGCCTTTGATACCTGGCACCTTCCGCCCCGACTTCGACAAGATATCAAACGCCATCACACCCAAAACCCGCGCCATCATTATCAATTCGCCGCACAACCCGAGCGGCACCGTCTGGCTTGAGGCCGACATGCTCAAGCTGCAGGACATTCTGGCGCCCACCGATGTGTTGCTGATCAGCGACGAGGTGTATGAACACATGGTATTTGATGGCCAGCTGCATTACAGCTCAGCGCGCTTCTCCGGCTTGGCGGCCCGTGCCTTCATTGTCAGCAGCTTTGGCAAAACTTACCATGTCACCGGGTGGAAGGTGGGCTACGTGGCGGCACCAGCCGCGCTCTCAGCCGAGTTCCGCAAGGTACACCAGTTCAATGTATTCACCGTCAACACGCCGGTGCAGTATGGTCTGGCCGCCTACATGGCCGATGACCGGCCCTACCTCGACTTGCCGGCCTTCTACCAGCGCAAACGCGACCTGTTTCGCAGCGGCCTGGCCAACACCCGTTTCAAGCTGCTTCCCAGCGAAGGCAGCTACTTCCAGTGCGTCGATATTTCAAAAGTCAGCGATCTGAACGAAGCTGATTTTTGCAAATGGCTGACCACGGAGGTCGGCGTGGCGGCTATTCCGTTGTCGGCGTTTTACGGCAATGGCTTTGACCAACGCGTGGTGCGTTTCTGCTTTGCCAAAAAGGACGAAACGCTGAACACGGCGCTGGATCGGCTGGCCAGGCTGTAAACCTAAGGAAACTCTGCAAAACTCCCTCGTTTGTGTGCTTGGTGTAAGCCACGCAGAGCATCATTGAGCCCATGAAACAAACAGCCCCGGACCTCAATCTCAGTCTCAGTCTCAGTCTCAAGAAAACCCGCAAACGCGAGTTCCTGGAGCAGATGGAACAAGTGGTGACTTGGGGTTCACTGGTCGAGCTCATTGTCCCGTATTTATCCAGAGGGCAGGAATGGCAGGCCACCCTTTTCCCTAGAGACGATGCGGCGTAGCCATGCGCCCGGGCAAGCGCAAAGCGCTGGACAAAGACAACCAAGCCGATGCCATGATCGACCAGGCGGAAAAGCTCAAGGCTGGTGTGCGTGCCAAGGAGGAGCATCCGTTTCGGGTGATCAAGCGCCAGTTTGGCTTCATCAAGGTGCGCTACTGCGGTTTGAAGAAAAATACGGCACAGCTCTTCACGCTGTTTGTGCTATCCAATCTGTGGATAGTGCGTAGCAAATTGATGGGAGCGCAGGGGATGAGTGCGCCCGAAAACAGGGCAAGAGCTTTGCAAAGGGCGAAAAAGGCCCAAGAGGGTAGTAAAAACAATGGGATTTCTGGAACGTTTCCGTGAAATTCCACCATTTGAAAATTAACGCCTTGCTACTCCACGTCGCGGTGAGTTATTCAGAGCATCCCTAGGAGTCTGGGCGGCAGAAGTATTTTGACGAGCCCGACTTTCGCCATAAGTGACCCAAAGTTGCCTGGGTTATGGTGAAGGCGTCCATCAACGCCTGTGTCTGTGGTGACGTGATGGATATTGAACTCCTGCCAAGAGCGTCAGATTTTCGTTTTCCTTGCACTCTTTCCCTCAACTGGCCTGCATTACCCCCATTCTGCGCAGATTGAGTGCCATGCAAACGAGTTTGAACTCGGCCTGTGCCTTTTGTAGCCCACGCATGCTGAACTGGCGAAACCCCAGAACGTTCTTGATCCAGCCGTTGGGTGGCCGGCAATCCACTTGCGTTTGCGGTAGTCAATTTTTCCTTGTTCTGTTTCGAACTTGGCGGCCATCGCCACCGTGTGCGGGTAGCGCTGCGCAACCCTGGGCTTGGCCAGTACTTTGCCCTCGCGCCCCAGCGCAATGACCAGTTCGGTATCAGGTTGGGTTTTTACCAATTCGGCCATCACCGCCTCACTGCGGTAGCCCGCATCCAACGGCAGATGAGCCCGTGTGTTCTTTGACGGCGCTCAGCACCATGGGCAATTGTTGTACATCCGAGCTGGTATTGACCACCTCGGCGGCCACGATGATGTGTGCCGCCTCGTCCACTGCGGTCTGCGCGTTATAGCTGTAGTCAAACCCGCCACCGGCACGTTTCATGATGCGCGACTCGGGGTCGGTAAAGCTGTCTTGGGCTTTGGGCGCAGGAACACCGAAGTCGCGCTGGTAGGGCTTACCCCCTTTGGGCTTGCCATCTTTATCCTTGGGCTTGCGTTCATCGTCTGGCTGCGTCCGCGCTGTGCATCGCTTTGGCGTTGACGCTCTTCCAAACGGGCTTTGGCCGCTTCAATCGCAGCCAGGCGCGCTTGCCTGCGCTCAATCTCGGCAGGGATGTCCAGATCGGGTTCATTCTTCTCGGCCTCGTCGGTATTGGCAGCTTTTTGCACCAGCGCGGCGATTTGCGCTTTGATCTCTATTTCTGCCGCTTGCATGCGCCCATAACTCATGGCCTTGTGGCGGCTGGCGTTGGCTTTTATCTTGGTGCCGTCCACGGCGATGGTGCCAAGCTTGACCAGTCCCATTTCGCGTGCCAGGCGCACGACTTGGACAAACAGTTCGGTGAACTCGCTCAGGTGCAATGCCCGGAAGTCCCGGATGGTGCGGTGAGCGGGGAAGTTGTCGGCACCCAGCACGCGAAATGCCACGTCTTCATACAGCTTCTTGGCGATCTTGCGTGAACTAAATACCCCGGTGGCGTACGCATAGACCAATACCTTAACCATCATGGCCGGGTGAAAGGGCTGGTTGCGTGGGCCACCCGCTGCGTAGCGCGTATGAAACGCGCTCAAATTCAGACTGTCTACGGTGTCGCTGATAAAGTAGGCCAAATGGCCTTGTGACAACCACTCTTGCAGCGCATTGGGCAAAAGTTGTTGCTGTTCGGGGTGGTAGGGTATGTAGCTCGCACTCATACCCAATTAACGATTCAGCCCATCAATTCGCTATCAGGGATTTCCCTTCTGCCGCCCAGACTCCTAGATGGCGGGTTGGCTATTGTCCCTGCGCGCGGGCAACACGGCGGCATTTTCGCGCGGCGCACGGGGTAGGTCGAAATTTAAGTAAGGATACCCCGGGGCTGGCGGGTTCTGCCAGCGAAATGTTTGTGGTGGCACAGTGTTAATGCTGCTTTCTCCTGTATTGGGTGATCAGGCAGCGTGGCCGCCAAAGCCGCTGATCGCGACGGCCTGACTGCACCTCGATAGCGCTTGGATCGCTGAGGGCCTTCAACGCCTGCATGAATTTGCTGGCCCATGCCTGCCCTGCGCTGGTAGCCAGTGATGCCTTTAAGTAAAGACCTCAATCGCGATTTCCCCGGTACTTTTTGGCCACTGAAGTGGTGAGCGCCTGGGAGTAGTTGGCCTGCTGCATCACTCTCACCGATGCGTTTTCGATCTTCAGAGGTAAATCCGCAACAGAAGGGCGTAAATAAAGTGTATTTTCGCTATGAAACTGCGTTTTTCTCCAGTAGCATCCGCATTGCCACAAGGACGTAGTTATCCCGGTGGTGATTTGTCAACTTCTAGAAGGAAAATCAATCATGGCAACTGCGAAAAAAGCACCGGCAAAAAAAGCGCCTGCAAAAAAGGCTGCTCCGGCAAAGAAAGTAGCTGCAAAAAAAGCAGCTCCCGCTAAGAAGGTAGCCGCAAAAAAAGCAGCTCCCGCTAAGAAGGTAGCCGCGAAGAAAGCAGCTCCCGCCAAGAAAGTTGCAGCGAAAAAAGCGCCAGCCAAAAAGCGCACGCCCAATGCAGCGTTCATGAAAGCGCTGACCTTGAGCCCTGCACTGGCTGCTGTGGTGGGCGACAAGCCTTTGCCACGTACCGAAATTGTCAGCAAACTATGGACGTACATCAAGTCCAAAGGTCTGCAGGACAAGGTTAACAAGCGCATGATCAACGCTGACGAAAAACTGCGCGCCGTGTTCGGCAAGGCGCAGGTGTCGATGTTCGAGATGGCTGGCCTGATCGGCAAGCACGTCAAGTAATCGGCTCTTGCCGATACTTAGAGGGCCGGTATCCACCGGCCCTTTTTTTGTGCCTTCACGTTAACGCCCAGTCACAAGCACTGCCATCTGGCACGCATCCTGCGTTACCAAGAACTAATCCGTAAATAAAGGATAACGACCTTCCATGCGCGACGACCGCGT
>DFWY01000068.1 GCA_002381615.1 Polaromonas sp. UBA4122
ACACACAAATTCAGACTCTCCCCCCCACAACACGCCTTTATCTGGGCGACAAGGCCACTCGATTGACACCCGGCAGATCTCAGTTGTCAGAAGTACCGCTTGATGCAGTGTTTTCAGAATCTATTAACAAGACTTGGCTTGTTTACTACTCCAATAAGGGCGACGTCTCGGGGGTCATCGGATGGCCTCGATCGGATTCCCATATATGGGTCTCGCGCCGAACTGCGTGCTGATGGCATAGGCCACGCCGCAGGCCAGCATCACCGGCACGGTGAGCTGGAACTGGTTGGTCATCTCCAGCACCATCACGATAGCCATCAGTGGTGCATGCGTCACCGCCGCCAGAACTGCGGCCATGCCGATCACGGACATCACCCGCGGGTCACCGACTAGGGCAGGGGGCAGCCAAAGCCCGGCAACATGTGCGATCACGTAACCGCTGGTGGCGCCTACGAACAGCACCGGCGTGAACACACCGCCCACCGCACCGGAGCCGGTGCTGAGCACCGTGGCCAAGACCTTCATCGCAAAAATCAGCGCGACCCATTGCCAGGTCTGGTCGCCTTGCAGCACCTGGGATACCACGCTGTAGCCGTTGCCCCAGACTTCGGGCACCGCCGCCGACAGGCCGCCGACAAGCAGGCCGCCCAGACCCAGGCGCACCGCCGGCGATTCGATGCGGACGAAACCCCGCCGACTGTATTCCAGCAGCTCCAGCAGTGCCCAGCCGACGCCGCCGCAAAGCAGCCCGACGACCAGGGCCGCTTCCATGCTGGTCGGCAGCAGCGCGACGGATGGCATCACGTACAGGGGGCTGGGCTCGACCAGCCAGTAGATCAGCGCACTGGAGGTGGAGGCGGCGATCAACACCGGGGCCACCGTGTGGCGAGCGAAGAAGCCCAGCGCGAGTTCGAGCACGAAGACAACACCGGCCACCGGCGCATGGTAAGCCGAGCCGATGCCGGCCGCGATGCCGCAGACCAAAATCGCGTTTTGCTGGTCGGGCGGCAGCGGCGAAAGCCGGGCGATCCATGACGTCAACCAGGCGGCCATTTGCACCATCGGTCCTTCGCGGCCAATCGATGCGCCGGTGCCTACCGACAGCAAGGCCGACGCGCTACGGGTGAGCGTTGTGCGGTCGTTCAGGGCCACCTGCCCTCGGCGGGCCGCGTCGATGTAGTCCACATGTTCGGCGCCGGCTGGGCCGCGCTCGGCCCAGCGCTTGCCGATGTGCAGGACCGTGCCGGCCAGCAGCCCGCCCACAGCCCCCACGCACCACCGTTGCCATGGTGCCAGCGAACGTGCTGCTTCGACCAGGCTACCTGTGTGCCCCGTGGCGAGCCACTCAACCCACTGGATCAGAAACCGAAACCCTATTGTGGTGCCGGCCGCGACCGCACCAGCCAGCGCGGCCCACAGCCATAATTGGGTAGTTTTTGCTGCGGCCGTCAGCTTCGACGCCACTGCGGAAGGCGGACGTTCAGGCGCGCCTTCCTGTGCTGGGTCAGGCGAGGCCATGCGCACGCATCTCGCTGGTCAACCACGCATAGTAGATCGACGCGGCAACCAGGCCAGCCAATCCGAATGCGGCCTCGAGTATGAGCATGGCGGCGAGTAGCTCGTAGGTGTTTACTCGGATCCGGCTACCCACAATATGCGCGTTGAGAAAATACTCGAGTTTGTGCACGCCGACCAGAAAGGCGAGCGACATCAGTCCGAGCCAGGGCGAGACCGTCAGGCTGGCCACCACGATCACGGTGTTCGAAATAAGGTTGCCTACCACGGGCAGCAGACTTGCGAAGAAGGTTATAGCCACCAGCGTGCTGGAGAGCGGGACTTCCTGGCCTAGCTGGGGCAAGACCAGAAAAAGGTACAGCGCCGTCAGGATCGTATTCACCGCCGCGATGCGTAGCTGCGCTGCGGCTACGTCCGAGAAGGCCTGCGCGAGTTGCTGCAAGCGGCCGCGCCAAGCCAGCATGAAAGGCGAGGCCGTTGGGGGCGCAGCAGTACCGGTCGCACTGGCCAGGAAGCCGATCACGAGACCAGCGAGCACGTAGGCCAGTCCGCGCAGCGTGTGGTTGCCCCACAACTGGACCTCGGTGGCGTGGGTGCGCAACCACTGGGCCGCCATGTCGTGCAGTGCGGCTGCCGAAACCGGCAGCCGCGAGGCGAGCCACGGGGGCAGGCTGGTACGTAGCTTGTCCAGCGTATCGGCCACGAGTTGCATCAATCGTGGCAAGCCTCCCGAGGCCGAGGCTGCTGACAACTCGGCCAGACCTTCGGCCACGGCAGCGAGGCTGGCAGCGAAGGCCAGCAGCACCAGCAACAGGGCCAGTGCGTGTGCACGACGGGGCGTGAACTGCCGCTGGAGCGAGCCGACCAAGCGGCGGTGTAGCACGAAGGCGGCCAAGCCGGCCACCAACGCCAGTAGCAAGTGCAACGCCAAAATTCCCAACAACCCAGCAGCCATCAAGGTGAGTGCGGACCAACGCACGCGCGACAGACGCTGAACCGTTGTGTTGGGTAAATTCTCGTTGGACATATAGGATCGTGATTATCAACGACTGCAGAGCCAAGGCCCCGTGTTGGCGCCGATACCTGCTTGATCAGTTGGTGGTACCGCTGCCGATGTTGAGTCGACCACCCCGAACTCGGTAAGGCCCGCACCAGATATGTCTCTATGCCGAAAACGGCTGGTCAGTCCTTGTGTCGGCACGATGGTCAATAGTGGACCGGCGCCTACACGTAGTTACAAAAACAGTGTAGCGGGGCTTTTTTCCCATCCTTGAGTTCCAGATGCAACGGCGGATGCAAGCGGATTTCCAGAATCGAGCCTCAACACCATACAATAAAAAAACGCACGCGGCGGTCACTCTTTTACGGACTCAGGCAATCTCTCAGCAGAACATCAGTGCCAGTATTGCGGCATCATCGGCCCAGTTCAACAGGGCGTAACCCGCCCATCGGTAGGCCAGCATCACGGCTTGGTCAATCAGGTATTCGGCAGTCATCAGCTTATTTGTGGGTTGCGTGATTGTCGCTGCAAATCCTCTACCGCCCGGAAGTGACACCCAGCGTAGCGGCCGGGCCACGAACGCGCCATCCGTTAGCGTAGTTTTGCCGTCAGTTCTCAGGCATACCGGTAAAAACCTATTTCTGGGGCTATGCGGCGCACACCCTTACCACGACGTTACCATCAGGCATGGCCTTCTGAGCTGCTGCGAGTGCCATGGACAATACCAAAGAAGAATACAAAAACAACGATGAACAAAATTGCGACCACATACGACGCGATCGGGACTTTATTATCAGAAGACTGTTCCTATCAACGTGTTGACCCATCCATTGGTTTGTCAGCGGTATGTGAGTGTCGGCAACAACCCTGCATTCCGCCATAATCACCAGCGGCAAGCTCTTTCGCCGGGGACGGACTGCACCGGATGTGAAAGGTGGCGCCGTCAACTTGCCAGTATCACGGGGACTCCCTGGTACTTCTCTCCGACTCCTGCTCGCGCCCAAAGGAAAAAAATGGCTACCAATCTTTCTGTTGCAGATCTCTGGTCGGATGTCGTGGCTGTTCGTGAACAGTCCCCGCTGGTGCACAGCATCACCAACCTGGTGGTGATCAACTTCAACGCCAATGTGTTGCTGGCGGCTGGCGCCTCGCCCGTCATGGCCCATGCCCACGAGGAAATGCGCGACATGGTCGGTATCGCTCAGGCGCTGGTGATCAACATTGGCACGCTCGACCCTTATTGGGTTGACAGCATGAAGCTGGCTCTGGCGGCTGCCACGCAGCGCGGAATTCCGTCGGTGCTTGACCCGGTGGGCGCTGGTGCCACGCCTTACCGGAACCAAATGCTGGAAAGCCTGTTGGCCATCGCGTCGCCCACGGTGATTCGTGGCAATGGTTCTGAAATAATGAGTACTGCTGGGGCGACCGTTAAAACGCGCGGTGTTGACAGCAGCGCTGCTGCCCACGACGCGTTGGCAGCAGCGCAGGCGCTGGTGGGGCGCACCGGGGGTACGGTCTGTGTGAGTGGCGAAATTGACCACGTTCTTGACGCCCAGAAGCGATGGGCCCGCCTGTCCAACGGCCATTCATGGATGACACGGATTACCGGTGTCGGCTGCTCGGCTACCGCACTCGTCGGTGCGTTCTGCGCAGTGCAGCCCGATGCATGGCGCGCCACCACGGCCGCCATGGCTTTTTTTGGAGTTGTGGGTGAAGTAGCGGCCGAGAAGGTGCAAGCCCGCGGCCTGGGAGTGGGCAGCATGGCGGTGAGCCTGCTCGACGAACTGCAACTGCTGGACCGGGCCACGTTTGAGACGCGGCTCAAGCTGGAGTTGGCAACGTGGTGACAATGGTGTGATAGCGTGGCAAGGCTGAACCCTGATGTCTTGCGCTTGTACCTGGTCACGGACCAGTCACTCGCGGCTGGCCGGTCGTTGGCCGATGTGGTCGGTGCCGCAGTGCAGGGCGGCGTCAGCTGCGTGCAGCTGCGCGAAAAGCACTTGGGCACCCGTGAGTTTTTGGCGCAAGCCCTGATGCTGAAAGCACTGCTGGCGCCGCACCGCGTGCCGCTGGTGATTAACGACCGTATTGACATTGCGCTGGCCTGCGGCGCTGAGGGCGTGCATCTGGGCCAAAGCGACCTGCCGGTGGATGAAGCGCGCAAGCTGTTACCAATGGAAGTTTTTATCGGCTGGTCTGTAGAGTCCATGGACGATGTGTTGCAAAGCGCCGTGCTGCCGGTGGATTACCTTGGTGTGAGTCCGATCTTTTCCACGTCGACGAAGACCGACACCAAGGAGTCTTGGGGCCTGGAGGGCCTGACTTTGGTGCGCACCGCCACCCACTTGCCGTTGGTAGCCATAGGCGGCATTCATGCGGGCAATGCCCGCGAGGTGCTGCGTGCCGGGGCCGACAGCCTCGCCGTGGTGAGCGCGCTGTGCGCGGCGAGCGACCCACATGCCGCTGCCATGGGCCTCAGGTCATTGTGTGATGAAGCGCTAAAAGCACGGAGATAAACGGATGACTGACGAAGCTTTTGAATTTGAATACCCGCGCGTTCTTTCCATCGCGGGCTCCGACAGCAGCGGTGGCGCCGGCATTCAGGCAGACCTGAAAACCTTTGCCGCGCTGGGTTGCTATGGCATGACGGCGATCACCGCGCTGACCGCTCAAAACACGCTGGGTGTGCGGGCCATTCATGGTGTCCCGCCGCAGATGCTACGTGACCAGATTGATGCAGTGGTCGAAGACATTGGGCTGGATGCCGTGAAAATAGGCATGCTGCATGCCCCGGACATTGTGCAGACGGTGGCCGAGGCGATAGACCGCCATGCGCTTAAAAAAGTGGTGCTCGACCCGGTGATGGTGGCTACCAGCGGTGCCGTACTGATTGAAAATCCGGCCATTGCAGCGCTGGTACGTGAGCTGTTTCCGCGTGCCGGCGTGGTTACGCCGAATCTGGACGAGGCCTCTTTGCTGGTCGGCAGGCCGTTGATCAGCGAACACGATATGGAAGCGGCTGCGCAGGAGTTGCTGGCCATGGGCGCGCAGGCGGTGTTGCTCAAGGGTGGGCATTTGGCGGGCGATGTGGTGCGTGATCTATTGGTCACGCAAAACGGTGAACTGCACTGGATGCGTGCGCCACGTATTCACAGCGCCAACACCCATGGCACGGGCTGCACGCTGTCGTCAGCCATTGCAGCGCAGCTGGCGCTGGGCGTAACCCTGTTGGAGGCGGTGCAGGCAGCGCGCGCCTATGTGCGCGCTGCGCTTGAGAGCGGCGCCAAAGTGCGCACCGGCGCGGGTAGTGGGCCACTGAACCACGGCTACGCGCCGCAGGCCATGCGGCTCAAGCCGCTACGCTGACACCTGAACTGCTGGATCGGGCACGGGTGACTCGCGCCAGCACAAAAGTCAGCACCAACGTGGGCAGGGCGGCGCCCCAGTTGGGTGCCAGTTGCGCATACAGGTGGTAGCAAGCAACGCCGAGCAGCCAGATCACGAGTGCGCTGTAGTTCACCCTGCGTTCTGTCATCAGCGACACCACGTTGGCCTGTCCGGCCAGACGCGCCAGGATGACGCCGTAAAGGGGTACAAACACCGAGCTGAGCATCAGCAAAAACGGCTCAAGGCTGTGCATGGGCAGCACCCCTGCCAGCGCTGTACACAGCACGGCCAGCGCCATGCCCCAGCGCCGCACGCTCCAGCCGGGCTTCAGGCTGTGGCCCGCGACAGCGCCCGAGTAAAGGTCGCCATAGGCGTTGTCCACCTCGTCAATCAAGATAAGCCCCAGCGCGATCAGGCCGCCTTGCGCCAGTAATAGCGCAGCCACCAGGTCAGTACTGGGCGTTGTGAGCGCCACCAGCACGCCCAGCGCGTAGCACCAGATGTTGGCGACGGCATAACCGAGCCATGTGCCGCGCAGGGCACTGTTGCCATCACGCCCATGGCGCGCAAAGTCGGCTACCAGCGGCAACCACGACACCGGCATCGCGATGACCAAATCAAGCGCCGACAGCGCGCTCATACCGCCCACACCGGGGCGATTCCACAGCGCCGCCAAGCCTTGGGCACTGGCCTTGGCAAGGAACTGCCAGCTCAGCCACAGCAGTGAGGCAATGACCAGTGGCAGGCCGTAGCGGCCAATGAATTTGCGCACCAGTTTCACCATGGAGCCTGACAGCAAAGCCAGCAATACGGCCCCCCAGAGCAAAGTCGCCAGTAGCGGCCAAATGGCCCCCGTAAAACTGCCTGACTGGCGTGCGATGGCTACGGTGCCATCGCGCATGACGACCAGTTCGAAGGTGGTCCAGCCAATGAGCTGCACGATGTTCAGCAGCACGGGCAGGCGCGCGAAGCTGCTGCCATAAGTGGCGTGCATCAGGCCGGCACTGGACAAGCCGCTGTCGCAGCCCATCTTGGCGGTCCAGGCCAGCAAGCCTGCACCCAGAACCGAACCGCAGAGGATGACCGTGAAGGCCGCCTTGGTGCCGAGCGCCGGCACCAGGTAGGCGCCGATCTGTATGACGAGCAGGCCCACGCCCAGACTGAGCCAGAGCGCCGCATGATCGCTCCAGCCGAAAAGGCGGTCACTTTTGGGCAGCGGCGTGAGTGCGGTGTTGCCACCAGCAGAGGATATTGGAGTCGAGGCCATCAGCCGTTCCGTTCGTCAATGGCAGGTCGGCTTGTTTGAAGCCCGGATGGGTGGGCGTCTGGAACATGCTTCCCTGCGCGAGGATTACCTCAATCAGGTTCAAAGGGACTTTCTCAGTCACCGCCAATCACAAAAGCGAATTGCAGCAACACCCCCAGCGAAAGTGTTCTTGCGAACACAACGCGAATTGTAGAACGGATTAATGCGCAGATTGTTTTGAAACCTGTCGGCCAGAAAACCTTGCCGGAAATGGTGGCTGGCGAGGCAAAAAAACCGCAAAAAAGCCCGCACAAAGGCGGGCCTGCATGCGGGGGCGTTAATGGCGGTGTCAGTCAAACACCGGTGATTCAACGCCCAGCACCTTGTGCAGCTTGGGGCTGGTCGTGGTGTATTGCAGATGGATTTTTTTGTCCGGGAAGATGAAAGGCGCAGCGCCAAACGCTGCCAGCGCGCATTCATGGAAACCGCTCAGAATCAGCTTTTTCTTGCCGGGGTAGATGTTGATGTCACCGACCGCAAAAATTCCTGGCACATTGGTCGAAAACTTTTCGGTGTCGACCTTGAGCTGCTTGCGCTCGATGTCCAGACCCCAATGGGCAATCGGCCCGAGCTTGGGGCTAAGGCCAAAGAACACCAGCATCACATCGAGCGGTACGACGCGGGTCACGCCATCGGCACCGGTGACCTTGACGCCGGTCAGTTTCCCGTTTTTTTCATCGCAGCCTGTGACTTGGCCTACGATGAACTGCATCTCGTAAGCGTCGCAGAGTTCCTTCATTTTGGCCACGCTGGCGGGCGCTGCCTTGAAGCCGTCACGGCGGTGAATCAGAATCACGCTTTCGGCCTTGTGGGGACCTTCGGCCACAAAGTTCAAGGCCCAGTCCAGGGCAGAATCACCACCACCGACGATGACCAGGTTTTTGCCGGCAAAGTCAGCCGGGTTTCTGACACGGTAAAACAGCTGGCTGTTGTCAAACTTCTCCAGACCCTCGACCCGCAGCAGCTTGGGCTGGAAAGCGCCTACCCCTGCTGCAATAAAAATGGTCTTGGTCAGAAATTGGGTACCCTTGGCTGTTTCAACAAAGAAGCGCCCGTCTTCCTGCTTTTCAACAACGCTGACTTCCTGACCGAAGTGAAATGTTGCGCCAAACGGCTCGATCTGCTTGAGCAGGTTGTCGGTCAGCTCCCTGCCGGTGCACACCGGCACGGCAGGAATGTCATAAATCGGCTTGTCGGGGTAGAGCTCAATGCATTGGCCACCGGGATAGGCGAGGGAATCGATCACGTGGGCCTTGATCTCGAGCAGACCCAGCTCAAACACCTGAAAAAGGCCTACAGGGCCGGCGCCCACAATGACGGCATCGGTTTCGATGGTGCCATCGTGCTGGACTGCGGTGTTGATCACTTCTTGATTCAGTTGAGGTTCCATGTTCTTTTTGGACTTGCTTTTTAAACGGCTCGGGTATGTAGCGGCAGCGTGCTAACTTCAGCGCACCAGCTCATTCAGCTTCCCGGTCTTGTCTTTCCATTCCTCGGCGTCAGGCAGGGCGTCTTTGCGCTTGGTGATGCTTTTCCAGCCTGCGGCACGGCTCAATTCGGCATTGAGCTTGATGAACTGCAACTGATCGGACGGCACATCTTCTTCGGCATAGATGGCATTGACCGGGCATTCCGGAATGCATACGGCGCAATCAATGCATTCGTCGGGGTCAATCACCAACATATTGGGGCCTTCGCGGAAGCAGTCCACCGGGCAGACATCCACACAGTCGGTGTATTTGCATCGGATGCAGGAGTCGGAGACGATGTGTGTCATTTTTGTGTTGGCTGATCGGTGGAAACCTTTGATTTTAAGAGGTTTCCGGCAACAGGGTTAAGCGGAGTGCGTTAAAGGTGCGTTATTTTCTTAGAGAACCAGTGCTGCGCCAGAGGTCTTGTGCGACGCCGTATCCACCAGCACCAGCGAACCCAGGACGCGGGACTGCGTGTAAGGCAGGGCCGCAATGGGTTCCAGCAGGGCCAACTCGACGACGCCAATCGCATTGGCCTCCAACTGCGTGGCCTCATGGCTCGCCAGTGTATTGATATCGACCTGGTTCACGATGCGTTTAATTTTAGCTTTGACCCAGCGGTGACCCTGCAGCGCCCAATACAGGCGACCCGGCACCAGTGGCTCGTCGTCCATCCAGGCGACGGTGGCGGCGATCTGGCGCGTGCCCAGGGGCGGCTCAAAACCGTCGGTGGCCAGCAGCCAGTCGCCACGGGAGACGTCTACTTCCCGGTCGAGCACGATGCCCGCACCATGGCCAGCCTGGATGGATTTAGTCTGGCGGGTATGGTCCAGTACCTGGGCCACGACGGCGGTTTGCCCGCTCGGCAGGACGGTCACGGTCTGACCTGGCTGCACACCACCGGTGGCAACGCGGCCCCAGAAGACGCGACGACCTTGGGTGGTGTCGGACGAGGTAGAGAATTTCTCCACCCACTGTACCGGGAAGGCAAAGGCTTCGGTCGTCTCCGCCGGTGTGGCGGGCAAATGTTCGAGCAGTTGCAGCAGCGACAGACCTTCGTAGCCGCACCAGCCGGGCCTGGCGTCGACCACGTTGTAGCCAATCAGCGCAGATATGGGAACGACGGCCTTGACCGGTATCTTCGCGGCCTGGGCAAATGCTGTCAGCGCTGCACTGATGTTTTTGAAAGCAAGGGTGGGGTCTTGCACGGCATCGAGCTTGTTCACCGCGAACACGATCGAAGGCACGCGCAGCAGATTGACCAGCAGCGAATGACGGCGGGTTTGCGGCAGCAGCTCCAGCGACGCGCTCTTCCAGTCGAGCTTGGTGGCGTCTACCAGCACCACGGCGGCGTCGGCGCTTGAGGCGGCCGTGACCATGTTGCGGGTGTACTGCTCATGACCCGGTGCATCGCCGATGATGAATTTGCGGCTCTCGGTGGCAAAGTAGCGGTAGGCCACGTCGATGGTGATGCCCTGCTCGCGCTCGGCCGAAAGGCCGTCGGTCAGCAGGGCCAGGTCGGTCTCGCCGCCGCGCTGCACGCCAGCCAGGTGATCTTGCAGCACCGCGCGGCTGTCCACCAGCAGGCGGCCGATCAAGGTGCTTTTGCCGTCATCGACCGAGCCGCAGGTGATGAATTTCAGTGCGGATCTAAGGTCATTTTGGCCTGTAGCACCCGTGGGCTGTGCGCTACCTGCTATTAAATCTATAGTTCTCATCAGAAGTACCCGTCTTTCTTGCGCTTTTCCATCGAAGCGTCGGAGGTTTTGTCATCCATGCGCGTGGCGCCGCGTTCGCTCACGTTGGCGGCCAGTGTCTCGATCACGATCTGGGCTGCCGTGGTGGCCGGGCTGTCGACCGGGCAGGTGCAGGTGATGTCGCCCACGGTACGGAAACGCACGGTTTTTTCAAGCACCTGCTCGCCATCACGCGCTGGTGTGAGTTCGGTCACGGGCACCAGCAGGCCCTTGCGTTCGACGATCTTGCGCTGGTGCGCGTAGTACAGCGAGGGCAGCGCGATCTGCTCGCGCTCGATGTACTGCCACACGTCTAGTTCGGTCCAGTTCGAAATCGGGAACACCCGGAAGTGCTCGCCGGGTTGCAGCCGCGTGTTGAACAGCGTCCAGAGTTCGGGGCGCTGAGCCTTGGGCTGCCACTGGCCAAAGCTGTCGCGGTGCGAGAAGATGCGCTCTTTGGCCCTGGCCTTTTCTTCATCGCGTCGCGCGCCGCCTATCAGCGCATCGAAGCGGAACTCGTCAATCGCCTCCAGCAGCGTGACGGACTGATGCACATTGCGCGACTCGCCGGGATGGGCCAGGCGAACGGTGCCGCGCTTCATCGAGTCTTCGACATGGCGCACGATCAGCTCGGCGCCGAGCTCTTTCGCGCGCAAATCCCGGAAATCGGTCACTTCTGTAAAGTTGTGGCCGGTGTCTATCATCAGCAGCGGGAAGGGAATACGACCGACGCCAAAGGCCTTCTCGGCGCACTTGAGCATCACCAGCGAGTCCTTGCCGCCCGAAAACAGCAGGGCCGGACGCTCGAAGGCGGCGGCCACTTCACGCAGGATGAAGATGGTTTCTTCCTCCAGCGAATCGAGATGCGCGTTACTCAGTTTGCTGAGCACTTGGGGTTCGGTACGGGCGTTCATGCGGGGATCTGCCTGATGGGAATGATGCAGGAGACAGTGCTGGAAACAGTGCTGGAAGTGGGTTCGAAAGCGGCGGGTTCTTGCGCTTCATGGGTGCCGTCAGCGTCCACATGCAAGCCACATTCCTTGGCACTTTCCTGCTCCCACCACCAGCGACCCGAGCGGAAATCTTCACCCAGCGTCACGGCGCGCGTGCAGGGCGCGCAGCCCACGCTGGGGAAAAATTCATCATGCAGCGGGTTGTAGGGGATGTTGTTGATGGCAATGAAATGCCAGACATCACCCCAGGTCCAGTCGGCCAGCGGGTTGATCTTGGCGCGCTCGGCCTGTGGCTCGATGTCGTGCACTTCGGCGCGGGCACTGGATTGCTCGCGCCGCAAGCCCGTGATCCAACCCTTTTTGCCGGCCAGGGCGCGCTCCAGCGGCACCATCTTGCGGAAGTCGCAGCAAGCCTTGCGCAGCTCCAGGCTCTTGTACATCGCGTCGTTGCCAAATTCAGCGACAAATTTCTCGGTCACTACCGGGTCTGGCTGATAAACATCGACTTGCACACCGTAACGCTCTTCCAGTCGCCCCACGAGCGCCAGCGTTTGCGCATGCAACATGCGGGTGTCGAGCACAAAAATGCTCGAAGCGATGCCGGCCTCAAGAATCAGATGGCTAACCACCATGTCTTCAGCTCCCAGGCTGGAGGCCTGCGTCAGCGGCGCATACTGCGCTGCGGCGGATTGGAGCAGCGCCTTGCTGGCGTTTAGCTTTTGAGCAAAGTTGGCCGATGGCTTGGCGTAAAGTGAAATGGCATTCATGGCGGGCTCCTTGCTAATTCGCGAAATGGGGACTGACCTGAACCGCATCGCCCTGGTAGCGGCCCACGCGGTAGCCCGGGTAGTTGCTGAGCACGCGCTGGGCAACGGCCAAGTCCTGGTCGGCCCGCAGCACGGCGGTGGTGAAGCCGCTGCGCTCCATTTGTGCGAGTTGGTCCGCCAGTACATCGCCCGTGGCGCGTATCTCGCCTTTGAAGCCGAGGCGGCGGCTCAGTAAAAAAGCCTGGCTGAACGCCCGGCCATCGGTGAACTTGGGGAAATCCAGGGCTATGCATTCAACCCCGACGAGCGACAAGGTACATGGGTCGGCGTGATTCGCCAGTTCAATGATATTTTGGCCTGTGGCACCCGTCGAATGGGCGGAAGCAGCTATTAATTTCATAGTAATTAGGGATTTCAGACGGTTTGGGTCGCTTGGTCGGGTACGGTGGCGCTAAAACGCGCCGCGTTGGCAGCGGCCTTGAAGGGCTCCGCACCCACCCGGCGCAGCGTGGCGATGAAGGTTTCCTGCTTGTCGTTGACCATCACGCGCTGGTCGCGATAGGTATTGAGCACGGCTTCAATCACCTCAGGCACTTCAGCGGCTGAAAACGAGGGGCCGACCACCTTGCCGGTCGCAGGCGCGCCCGAGAGCGTGGAGCCGTCCGAGCCGCCCAGCGTGATCTGGTACCACTCCTTGCCGTCCTTGTCCACGCCCAGAATGCCGATGTGGCCGCTGTGATGGTGGCCGCAGGAGTTGATGCAGCCGCTGATGTGCAGATCAATCTCGCCCAGGTCGTGCAATTCGTCGAGGTCCTGGTAACGCTGCGTAATGGCTTCCGCCAGAGGCAGGGAGCGGGCATTGGCCAGCGAGCAGAAATCTCCGCCGGGGCAGGCAATCATGTCGGTCAGCAGGCGAATGTTGGGGCGGGCAAAGCCGGCCTTGCGGGCGGCTTTCCAGAGACCGGGCAACTGGTCGCAACGCACCCACGGCAGTACGACGTTCTGGTCATGCGTGACACGCACTTCACCGGCGCTGAACTGGTCGGCCAGGTTGGCAGCTATGTCGAGCTGATCGGCCGTGGCATCGCCGGGCGCCTGGCCCAGGCGCTTGAAGGACAACGTGACGATACGCAGATCCGGATTTTTGTGCGGGGCCACGTTTTGCTGGAGCCAGCGCGAGAACTCCACATCGTCCTCAGCCGCTGCGCGCAGCACGTTGGCAATTTTGGTCTCGGCGTCGCTGCGGTTGCAAGTCAGCTTGGGCGCCACAAACGACGCTGAGACCCGGTCGAGTTCGGCCTGGGTGATGGTGTGCGGTGCGCCATCGAGTTCCAGAATATCCCTGTATTCGGCTTCTACCTGATCGATGAAGTTCTGGCCTTCTGCTTTGACCAGTATCTTGATACGCGCCTTGTAAATGTTGTCGCGGCGGCCAAAGCGGTTGTAGGCCCGCACGATGGCTTCCAGGTAATTGAGGAGCTGCATCCATGGCAAAAACTCGCGAATGGTGGTGGCAATGATTGGGGTGCGGCCCATGCCGCCGCCCACCAGCACCTTGAAACCCAGTTCGTCGTCTGTGTTCCTGATCAGGTGCAGGCCGACATCGTGCCATGCCGTGGCGGCACGGTCTTCCAGGGCACCGGTCACGGCAATCTTGAACTTGCGCGGCAAAAAGGCGAATTCAGGATGCAATGTGCTCCACTGCCGCATGAATTCGGCAAATGGCCGGGGATCGGCAATCTCGTCAGCGGCAATGCCGGCTCGCTCGTCGCTCGTGATGTTGCGAATGCAGTTGCCGCTGGTCTGGATGCCGTGCATATTGACGCTGGCCAGCAGGTCCATCACATCGGCCGACTTGTCCAGCGGAATCCAGTTGTACTGCATGTTCTGGCGCGTGGTGAAGTGGGCGTAGCCGCTGCTCAGTTTGGAGCGCACGGACTGGCCGCTTTTCAGGGGAATCGCGCCGAGCTTGTCCTGGGCGGCCTGTGCACCGTTGAACAGGGCGGCATTGGGCTGGTCATACTCGCGCGCAATGGTGGCCAGCACGCGCAGCTGGGCGCTGGAGAGTTCACCGTAGGGCACGGCGACACGCAGCATGGGCGCATAGCGCTGCACGTACCAGCCGTTTTGCAAGCGCAGGGGGCGAAATTCGTCTTCGGCCAGCTGGCCAGCCTGCCAGCGCGTCAGCTGGTCGCGATACTGGCTGGCGCGGGCCTTTACAAACTGGCGGTCAAATTCTGTGTATTGGTACATGGCTGTCAGGGGCTAAATGAAAATGGGGCGGTCTAGATGGAAATAAGCTTCACGCCGGCATAGGCCAGCAGCAGGGACAGCAGTGAGCGGATGACTCGGTCAGACGTTTTACGCATCAGGTGTGAGCCCACCCAAATGCCGGGGAGCGAACCGGCCAGCAGTTTGAGCAGCAAAGGCCAGTCCACCGAGCCTATGGAGGCATGCCCCAGGCCCGCCACCAAGGTGAGCGGGACAGCATGGGCGATGTCGGCCGCTACGATGCGCGGCAGGGGCAGGGCGGGGTACAGCATCATCAGCACAAGCACACCAATGGCACCGGCGCCGACCGAGGTGATGGTGACCAGAGTGCCGATGACTGCGCCAAATAGCACAGGCTGCGCCCAATGGCGCGCGCGCGTGGCCTGGCCTATCAGTTCGGGGGCAATGGCTTTGGGAACCGCTTTGCCGCGCAGGACTTTGTAGAAGGTCGCAACGGCCGTCAGCAGCAGGGCCAGGCCCAGGGTCGTGGTCATGACCGTCTGGGTCGCCGGGTTGGCTGGCCCGAGTCGCTGCAACACATACAGGGTGATCAGCGAGGCCGGAAGGCTGCCCGCTGCGACTTGGCCCACAATGCGCCAGTCCACAATCCGGGCGCGCGCCAGACTGATGGTGCCGCCCATTTTGGTGAAAGCGGCAAACAGCAGGTCGGTGCCTATGGCCAGATGGGGTTTGATGCCGAAAGCGAATATCAGCAGCGGCGTCATCAGCGAGCCGCCGCCCACGCCCGTCAGCCCCACTACGAGGCCAACGGCAAATCCGGCAAATACGAAGGCAAATTCATGCATAAGCCGGAAAATATAAATGCGCAGCTTATGAAACCAAACTACACATTTGTTCTACCGTTATGCGAATAAGCTTATTTTTCGGTTGTTGTTCTGGTTTTTCGGGGTTTCAAGGGCGGTGCCTGCTTAAACTCAATGCCGTGACTATGCAGGGCAGCGTGTCTTAGAGGCCATGTGCGCTGGTACCATTCCCGCTTTTGATGATGGGCGGCCCCTTGCTCGTGTGCCGACTCGATGGACTGAATCGCTTACTTTTGGAGAAAACCGTGAAATTTAAGAAATCTGTCCTGCTGGGCGGTCTATTGCTGGCGTTTGTGACGAGCGCGAATACCGTGGCCTGGGCGCAGGCTGCAGCAAAAACGCCGATCAAAATCGGGGAGATCAACAGTTATTCGACCATGCCGCAGTTCACGCAGCCTTACCGCCAGGGCTGGCAGCTCGCTGTGGAAGAGATCAATATGGCCGGTGGCCTGCTGGGCCGCAAGGTTGAAGTCATTGCACGCGATGACGCTGGCAAACCTGAGGAAGCGCTGCGCCACGCCATTGAACTGACGTCCAAGGAAAAGGTAGATGTGCTGGCCGGCGGTTTTTTGTCCAACGTGGGGCTGGCGCTGGCCGATCACGCGCAGAAAAACAAGAAGGTGTACATCGCCAGCGAGCCACTGACCGATGCCATCGTGTGGGACAAAGGCAACCGTTACACCTTCCGTTTGCGACCTAGCACATACATGCAGGCGGCCATGCTGGTTGAAGAGGCGGCCAAGCTGCCGGCCAAGCGCTGGGCCACGATTGCGCCCAACTACGAATATGGTCAGAGCGCGGTCGCCAGCTTCAAGGAGCTGCTCAAGGCCAAGCGCCCCGATGTGGAGTTTGTCGGTGAGCAGTGGCCCGCGCTGGGCAAGCTGGAGGCCGGCACCACGCTGCAGGCCACCATGCAAGCCAAGCCGGACGCGATCTTCAATGTAACTTTTGGTGCCGACCTGGCCAAGCTGGTGCGCGAAGGCAACCAGCGCGGCATTTTCCCCAAGACGCCCGTGGTATCCCTGTTGTCGGGCGAGCCCGAATACCTGGATGTGCTGAAAGATGAAACGCCCAAGGGCTGGATCGTGACCGGCTACCCCTGGGATCAGATCGATTCGCAGGAGCACGCCAGTTTCGCGGCCAATTACTACCGCCGCTTTAACGAATATCCGAAGGTCGGCTCAGTCGTGGGTTATGCCACCATGCAGGCGATTTTTGCAGCCATCAAAAAAGCCAACTCCACCGACAATGAGAAGCTGGTGACGGCGCTGCGTGGCTTGAAGTTCTCAACGCCGTTTGGCCCGGCTGAGTTCCGTGCCATAGACCACCAGTCCACCATGGGCGCCTACGTGGGCAAGCTGGACCTGCGCGGCAACAGGGGCACCATGGTGCAGTGGCGCTATGCCGACGGCAAGGCTTATATGCCCAGCGATGCTTATGTGAAGGCGCGTCGGCCGGCGGACGCCATGAAGTAATTATGCTATCTATTAAGTAGCTGGCTGCGCCCGTCCTTATTAGGCTACAGCCACTTTTTGCTTAAATTGATCTTCACGCTACCAATGCCTGCGTCAGCGCAGCGTATTGGGGCAGCAGCGCATCGGCTAGGCGCTGCTCCAACGGCAAGGGCTCGGCATGCAGCCTGGCGGCCAGCAGTTCTGCACACAGTGCGGCAAGCGTCAGGCCGCGCGATCCCATGCCGCTGCACACCCACAAGTCAGGCTGCTCCAGCGGACCCAGCGCAGGCAGACGACTGGGCGTTGCGCAGCGAACGCCGGCCCAGGCTTTGACCGTGCCGCCCTTGAATTGAGCCGCCAGCTGGCGAGCAACGGCAGGCAGCAGGGTTTGCAGTTTGCTGAAATTGTGTTGCTCGTCTTCGGGTCGTGTTTCGGTGCTGGCGTTGTCCCGCTCAAAGCTTGAGCCGGTAATCCACGCGAGTCCGTCTGCGAGGGGTAGCGCAGGAATCAGACTGCCGTGGCCATTCACTGGAAAAGGTGGTAGCGCGCTTGCTATGCCCGGCTCCTGGAGGGCCCAGGACGCTTGGCCGCGAAGGGCTTGCAGGTCCAGCATGGGAGAAGTCTGCAGTTCGGCGCTAGCCTCGATTTTGGACAAAGCGCGACTCGCATAGCCCGCAGCCAGTACCACCAGCTCAGCGCTGGCCAACTCTTGCCCGGCCGCATCCAGCACCTGCCACGAGTCGCCTTGCCTGACTAATTGGCTCACCGTTGCATGGCCGCGCCATTCAACGCCCGGGGTTGCCAGCCATGCCTGGACCAACGCCGCCGGCTTGATCCAACCAGCCTGTACATGCCAAAGCGCTGGGGTTTCAGGCGGTAGACCACCCTGTGCAAGCTGCTCAGCGGTCGCCGGTCGCGTCCAGTCGCCTGCGGCTTCGGCCAAATTCTGCTGCCACGCAGCGGGCAGCATGCGCGCGTGCTCCACGCAATGCTCCAGTACGCCTGTAGGGCACCAGTCGCTACCTGATTGCAGCAGCGCATCTGCCTGTTGCAGCGTCGCCCTGATGCCGCTGCGCGACAGGCGTGAAAGCAGGCTGTCGTCGGGCGATACATGGGGTGCCAGCATCCCGGCGGGCAGGCCTGATGCGCCAGTGGCAGGCGCCGCAGCCGCATCCAGTACCACCACTTGCCAGCCGCGGCGCGCCAGACTGGCCGCCACCGCCGTACCGGCCAAGCCCGCGCCAATCACGACGCAACGCGCTGCGGGCCGACGCAGCGGGGAGGCCCGCTTTTTTTTGGGTTCCCATGCCGGGTGGAAGATGCCCTGCAGGTTGTCGCGCTTGGGCGGCGTGCCCGGGACCTTCTTCATCACGAAACCGCATTGCGCCAGCGCATCGCGCACGCTGCGTGCCACCGTCCAGGTGGCCACGCGCGTGCCGCGCCGACAGCAGCGCGCGACCGCCTTGAAGGTATGAAGATCCCAGATGTCCGGGTTGCGTTGCGGGCTGAAGCCGTCGAGGTAGACCGAATCGGCTTCAAACGATTGCTCGCGTAGTATGGCTTTGGCGTCCCCAATGCATAGCGTCAGCAGCACCTGGCCGCCTTCAAAGGCCAGTCGATGAAACCCCGGCAGCAGGCCCCAGAGCTGGCGCTGCAGCTCCTGCGCAAGCGCCAACAATTCCGGGTGGGTCTGGGCACTGCGCAACACATCTTCAGCGCTGGCCGGGAAGGCTTCGGTCGAGACGAAGTGCAGCAGGCGAGGGCGCAGCGGATCAGCTTTCCAGGCCTGCCAGGTCACCAGAAAATTCAGCCCCAGGCCAAAGCCGGTTTCAAGAATGCACCATTGCGGCTGGCGGGCCCACGCGGCGGGCAGGCCGCAGCCTTTCAGAAAGACCTCGCGGGCCTGATCCAGGCCGCCGAGCTCGCTCCGATAACGGTCGCCAAAGCGCGGGCTGTAAGGGCTGCCACCCGCCGTGCCGTCGTCCAACCACTCAATGCGCTCGGGCATCAGCAGTTATTGCTTGGGTTGGGTTGGGTTCAAGCGGTAGGGGGCACGTAGCCTTGCACCACGTCGGCACCTTCACCGAAAAAGTGCTTTTCCATCTGGCGCGCCAGATATTGGCGGGCACGGGCATCGGCCAGATTGAGCCGGTTTTCGTTGACCAGCATGGTTTGCTGTTTCATCCAGTCAGCCCAGGCTTCCTTGCTGACTTCTTCCCAGATGCGCTTGCCCAGTGGGCCGGGATAAGGTGGGAAGTCCAGGCCTTCAGCTTCTCTATCGAGCTTGATGCATTTAACGAGGCGTGCCATGTGAATAGTTCTTTCGTAAAGATGTAGTTATAGATATTTTGGGTATAAAAAAACTGAATTCTTATTCGTTCCTGTTTTTACCCGATGCTTCCAGAATTTAGTTTCTTAATTAATTCGCATGCAAATGCAACTGGATCAAGAAAGCAGATCATGACGACACGCCGCCATTTTATGAATGTTTCCACCCGCGTGGCATTAGCCGTTGCGCTGACAGGGTCAGCAGCGAGCATCCGCCCGTGACGCTGCTCAATGTATCGTACGAGCAGACACGCGAGCTTTATGTGAACTACAATGCCGCGTTTGCCAAATACTGGAAGGCCAAGGCCGGCCAGGACGTGAGCATCAAGCAGTCGCACGGCGGCTCGGGCAAGCAGGCCAGTTCGGTCATTGACGGCATTGACGCCGATGTGGTCACGCTGGCGCTGGCCGGTGACGTAGAGGCCTTGGTCAGCCACGGCGGCTTGATCCCCAAAGACTGGCAAAAACGCCTGACGCACAGCTTGGCACCCTGCACCTCCATCATGGTGTTGCTGGTGCGCAATGACGATCCCAAAGGCATTAAGGATTGGGATGACCCGGCTGGCGGTGATCACACTCAACCCCAAAATCTCCGGCGGCGTGCGCTGGAACTACATGACTGTCTGGGAATTTGCAAAGCGCAAGTACGGCGGCGACGCCAAGGCCAAAGAGTTTTTCGGGAAGCTCTACAAAAACCTGCCCGTGCTGGATACCGGCGCGCGTGGCTCCATCGTCAACTTTGTGCAGCGCAACGTCGGTGACGTGATGCTGGCCTGGGAAAACGAAGCCTTCCAGGCGCTGAAAGAGTTAGGTGCCGAAAAGTTCCAGGAGGTGGTGCCCTCCCTCAGCATCCTGGCCGAGCCCAGCGTCACGGTGGTCGATAATAACGTCGACAAGAAGGGCAGGCGTGAAGTGGCGACGGCTTGCCTGGAGTACCTCTACTCTGCCGAAGGCCAGGACATCGCAGGCCACAACTACTACTGCTCGCCGACGACAAAGCCAAAGCAAAAGCCAAAGCCAAAGCCAAAGCCAAATATGCCAACCAGTTCCCTAAGCTCACGCTGTTCACGATTGACCCGGGCTTTGGCGGCTGGGTCAAGGCCGTCAAAGACCATTTCGTTGAAGGCGGATCGTTCGACCAGATCTACACGCAGAAGTAATGGTTGCGGTAGGAACGGAGGTTACCTCGCGTATCCAGCGCTTTTCGAGCAGCGATTTGGTGGACAGCACCAGCACCAAGCCAGCCAAGCCGGCAGATGGCCTTCCGTCCAAGCCAGGGCCAGCGCGCCAAACAGGAAAGAGGTGTACATGGGGTGGCGAATCCAGCGATAAGGCCCGGTGGTGACCAAGCGGCCTTCGGCCTTGGGGTTGGGCAAATGTTGAAATTGGCTATCCGGTTAACGCCCAAGGGTACTACCGGTAGTGGCTACGCGTTGGTCGGGGTAGCCGAGTGATGCCAAAGCCCGGTGTACAGGTCGTCGTAAGTTGGCTCTGCGACACGAATCCCGATTTCGCGTACCGAAGCGAACGCTGTCATCGGATATCCGCCATGATTAAAGGTGCCATTAGTGCCAAATTAAGGTATAAAAGTGACAGACTAAAGGTAAACCGACACCTCCGGCCTCGCGCCAAGTCAAATCAAACACTTAGCCGCGGTGTCGGGCCCCAGGTGAGAAAGACGGGCTAACTGTCCATCAGCGCGCGGACATGCGCTGCCGTTCCGCTGGCCAGGCCTTCCAAGCTGTAGCCGCCTTCCAGGATCGAGACCACGCGGCGGTCGGCGGTCTCTTCGGCCACCTTCATCAGTTCCCGGGTGATCCAGTGGTAGTCGTCGTCGGTGAAGCGCAGCCCGCCGAGCGGATCCAGGTGGTGAGCATCGAAGCCGGCCGAGATGATCAGCAGATCGGGCGAAAACCGGCGCAGCGCGGGCAGCATTTCCTTCGCCATGCGGGCCCGGAACATGGCTGAGTCGCAACCCCGTGACAGTGGAATGTTGACGATGTTGTTGGCGACGCCGGACTCTTGCCGCTCACCGGTTCCCGGATAGAACGGCGATTGATGGCACGAGCCATAGAACAGGTCCGGATCATCGAAGAAGGCGTTCTGCGTGCCGTTGCCGTGATGCACGTCGAAATCGACGACGGCCACACGCTTCACGCCGTGCCGGTGGCGTGCATGCAGGGCTGCGATCGCGGCCTGATTGAAGACGCAAAAGCCCATCGCGCGGTCTGCCTCGGCGTGGTGTCCGCAGGGTCGGGTCGCGCAAAAGACATTGTCGGCCTCCTTGGCAAGCACGGCGTCCACGCCGGCGCAGGCAGCGCCGACGCAGCGCATTACGGCCTCCAGTGTGCCCGGCGACATGATGGTGTCCCCGCCGTCAAGCGCACGAAAGCCATCTGCCGGAGACAGCGACTTGACGTTTTCGACGTATTCCGGTGTGTGGATCAGGAGCACCTGTTCGAACGTGCCCATGGCGGCATCGCGCCATCGCACATCGGCGAACTCAGGCGCCTTCAGGGCTTGGAGCACCGCGTGCAAGCGCTCCGGCGACTCGGGATGGTGCGGGCCTGGACGGTGGTCAAGGCATGCGGAGTGGGTGTAGATCAGTGTGGTCATGTGGTTCGTGCGTTTGCCAAATGATATCGGGCTACGACTTGGTCACGGTTGGTGTTGCGGAGCCGTCAGAAAGAGGAGGGCACACTCTAAAGGATAATGGATAGGAAATTCAACCACCTCAGTTGAAGTATCGCACCTTGTTGCCGGGGAGAGTCTGAATTTGTGTGT
>DFWY01000007.1 GCA_002381615.1 Polaromonas sp. UBA4122
CAATGATGAAAGCGCCACTGGCTGACATTGCCGCGCTACGTGGGCAGGCAGTGCCCGATCTGCTCGTACCAGGCTTCGGTGATTTCCATGTTCGTGGTTTGCATCAACGGACCGGAAGTCGTTTATTGGTTTTGCCATAGCTAGATCAACCCGAACCAGCCGAGCAGCGCACCCGCACCCAGCAGCCAGAGCAGGTGAATGTTGCTGCGCCAGACGATGATGGCGGTGGCCGCCGTGAGCAGCCACACCGGCCAGTCTTTCAGCGAGCTCCCGTTGGCACCGGCCAGAATCCAGCTGGTGGCAATCAGCAGCGCCACCACGATGGGCGCCATGCCTTGCTTGAAAGCGCGCACTGCCCGCAAGTCGCGGTTTCGGTGGCCCCACTGGGCCGCCATGTAGGTCAGCGTGGTGCTGGGGATCAGAATGCCCGTCATGGTTATAAAAATGCCGAGCAGGCCGGTAAGCATGCCGCCCGCGTTCAGGCCGACATTCCAGCCCAGCAGGGCGATAAACAGCACGTTGGGGCCAGGCGCGGCTTGCGCAATGGCAATGGAGGCGTTGAACTGCGCGTCGGTCAGCCAGTGCTGCTGGTCAACCAGAAAACGGTGCATGTCGGGTGCTGTGCTGATGGCGCCGCCTATCGACAGCAGCGACAACGACAGGTAGTGCAAAAGCAGGTCAAACCAGTCCCGCGCGCTGAAAACAAGGTGCAGCGACTCGGTCATGGCTTGAGCTTGCGGAACGCCAGCACGCAGGCCACGCTGCCCAGACCCAGCAGCACATAGGCCAGCGGCCAGCGCAGCAGCGCGATGGCGGCAAAGCAAAGCATGCCGAACGCGATGCACAGGCGCTGGCCCAGCACGTTGCTTTTCAGAGCGCCGAACAGCCTCAAGCCAGTCGCTGCGATGAGCCCGGCGGCCACCGCGCCCATGCCGCGCAGTGCACCCGCCACACCGGGGTGGGCGGAAAACTGGGCGTACGTCAGGGCCAGCAACAAGACGATCACCAGCGGCACCGTCAGCATGCCGGCCAGTGCAGCCAACGCGCCCTTGAGGCCGAAGTAGCGCCCGCCAATCATCAGCGAGAGGTTCACCACATTGGGACCGGGCATGATTTGCGCCACCGCCCACTCTTCAATGAATTCTTCACGCGTCATCCAGCGCTTTTTTTCCACCAGCTCGCGCTGCACAATGGCCAGCACGCCGCCGAAACCCTGCAGGGCCAGCAAGGTGAATGAAACAAAGAGGTCTGTCAGGGATTGGGGTTGCGGATGACTTTCCGGTGGCAGGGTATTCATGCGCCCGATTATCGCTGCTTGCGCAACGCACAGCAGGCATTGGAAAGGAAGCCGCTGGCATCCATATGCTATTAAAAAAATAGCTGCCTGCGCCCGACCTGTATGGGCTAGATGGATAAATGACTTATAAAATAAGAAAAGGCGCACCCTCTACGCTGCACCGCCGCAGCGTAGAGAGTGCGCTGTGGCGGTAGCGGTGGCCGTTCAAACCGACATGCCGCCCGACACCTCGATTACCGCGCCATTGACATAGCTGGCCTCGTCGCTCGCCAGGAATGCGTATACATTGGCAATTTCCTCGGGCTGGCCCAAACGTTTGAGTGGCACGCGGGCCTCCAACTCCTTCAGGATGTTGTCGGGAACGGTGCTGAGCAGAGGCGTGGTGATAAAGCCGGGTGCCACGGCGTTCACGCGAACGCCCTTGGGACCGAGCTCGCGGCTCCATGTTTTGGTGAAGCCGATCACGCCGAATTTGCTGGCGGCATAGTTGGTCTGGCCGAAGTTGCCATAAATGCCGACCACCGAACTGGCGTTGAGGATCACGCCCTTGCCCTGCGCCGTCATGGTGTCCGCTACCGCTTGGGCGCAATGAAACACGCCGCGCAGGTTGACGTCAATCACGCGGTCAAATTGCTCCAGCGTCATTTTTTGCAGTCGCGCGTCCTGCGTGATGCCGGCGTTGTTGACCAGCACATCGATGCGGTCAAACTGGTCTTTGACTTTTTTCACCACCGAATCGACCATGGCCCGCTGCGTCACGTCCATCACATAGCCGACGGCCCGGGCGCCCAGCGCCTCGCATTGCTTTACCGCGTCGTCAATCGCGGCCTGCTTCACGTCGCAGACGATGACGATGGCGCCTTCCTGTGCAAATTTGAGGGCGGTGGCCAGGCCGATGCCTTGCGCCGCGCCGGTGATGATGCTGACCTTGTTGTGGAGTCGTTGCATGTTGTTCCAGGAAAAATGGAGTTGGTGAATGGATGGGTGAATTCAATAAACCGGCTGGTGTTGATGGATGGCATCCTTGACAGCGCTGGTCAACACAAAGCCCGGGCCGAAACGGGCTGCCAGTTCATCACACCGTTTGATGAAGGCGTCTATGCCCATGCCGTAAATGAACTGCATCGCGCCGCCCGTCCAGGCCGGGAACCCGATGCCGAAGATGGAGCCGATATTGGCATCATGCACGGTGGTCAGCACACCTTCGCTCAGGCAGCGGGCGGTTTCAACGGCCTGGCGGTAGAGCAAGCGGTCCTTCAGCTCGTTGATATCCCAGGCGGTTTCTGCTTTTTCAAACAGCGGTTTGAGCTCGGGCCACAGCGACTTTTTCGCGCCTTTCTCAAGGGGGTAGTCATAAAATCCACCGCCCGCAGCGCGGCCGTTCCGTTTGAACTCTTTGACCATGCGCTCCACCAGCAGCTCGCCCGGCGTGGCGATGTAGGTCTTGCCCTCGGCGCTGAAGTCGGTGCGCGTCTGGTCCAGCACATGAACACTCAGCGACAGTGCGGTTTCATCGAGCACGGCCAGTGGTCCGACCGGCATGCCCGCCTGGATGCCGGCGTTTTCAATCGCAGCGGCCGGAATACCTTCACCCAGCATGGCCGCGCCTTCCATGACAAAGGTGCCAAAGGTACGGCTGGTGTAAAAGCCCCGTGAATCGTTCACCACAATAGGGATCTTGCCAAGCGCCTGCACGTAGTCAAAGGCCCGCGCCACGGTTTCGTCGTCGGTCTGCTGGCCGCGAATGATCTCGACCAGCTTCATTTTGTCGACCGGACTGAAGAAATGAATGCCGATGAATTTGTCGGGCCGGGCGCTGGCCGTGGCCAGGCTGCTGATGGGCAGGGTGGAGGTGTTCGACGCAAAAAAACCGCCAGGGGCCAGCAAGGGTTCGGCTTCCTGCGTGACTTTGGCCTTGAGATCACGCCGCTCGAACACGGCCTCGATGATGAGCTCGCAGCCCGCCAAGTCCGCTACCTTGTCCGTGGCTGTGATGCGCGACAGCAGGGCGGCCTGGTCGCTCGGGCTTATCCGGCCCATTTCTATAAGCGCTTGGGCAATTTTGGCGCTGTAGGCCTTGCCGACATCGGCCTTGTCCTGGCTGACGTCCCTGAGGATGGTCGCAATGCCTTTGCTCGCCTGCGCGTAGGCGATGCCGGCGCCCATCATGCCCGCGCCCAGCACGCCGACTTTTTGCGGCTTGAACCTTGGAATGTCTTTCGGACGCGACTGGCCCGACCTGATTGCATTCATGTTGAAGAAGAAGGTGTTGATCATGGCCTTGGCATTGGGGCCGGTCAGGAGCTTGGCCAGGTAGCGGCTTTCGATGCGCAAGGCGGTCTCGATGTCAACCATCGCGCCTTCAACCATGCAGGCCAGGATGGCCTCGGGAGCCGGATAGAGCCCGCGGGTCTGCTTTTTGAGCAGGGCCGGTGCCACACTCAGCGCCGCGGCGATCTTGGGATTGGCCGGTGTGCCGCCCGGGATTTTGTAGTCTTTGGCATCCCAGGGATGTTGCGCTGCGGGGTGGGCGGCGATCCAGGCGAGCGCTTTGGCTCCCAGTTCAGATGCATCGGTTACCAGCTCATGCACCAGGCCCAGCGCCAGCGCTTCACGCGGGCCAAAGAGTTTGCCTTCCACCAGATAAGGCTGGGCCCCCATCAGACCCAGGTGCCGCGTCATCTTGGTGATGCCGCCGGCACCGGGCAGCAGGCCCAGCGTGACTTCAGGCAGGCCAAACTGCGTCTTGCTGTCATCAATCGCCACACGGTGGTGGCCCACCAGGGCGAGCTCCCAGCCACCGCCCAGTGCCGTGCCGTTGAGGCAGCTCACGACAGGCTTGCCCAGTGTTTCCAGTGCGCGGAAGCTCTTCTTCATGCGCTCGACTTCGGCATAGGCCCTGGGTGCATCGGTGGGTGTCAGGCGCATCACGGCCTTGAGGTCAGCGCCGGCAAAAAAAGTGTTTTTGGCTGAAGCCAGAATCACCCCGCTGATCGTGTCCTTGTCTTTCAACAGCTGCGCAGTGACTTCGCTCAAATCGTCCTGCCACTGCAGGCACATGGTGTTGACAAGAGAGTCGGGCTCGTCAAAAGTGAGGGTGGCAACGCCATCAGTCTGTTCGTACTTGATCGTCTTCATCAGATTCTCTCCACAATCGTTGCAATACCCATGCCGCCGCCCACACACAACGTGACCATGCCGTAGCGCAACTGGCGCCGCTGCAGTTCGTCCACCAGCGTGCCCATGATCATTGCGCCGGTGGCGCCCAGCGGGTGTCCCATGGCGATGGCGCCGCCGTTGACGTTGACCTTGTCGTGCGGCACCTTCATTTCCTTCATGAAGCGCATCACCACGGCGGCAAACGCTTCGTTGACTTCAAACAGGTCGATCTGCTCCACCGTCATACCGGCCCTGGCAAGTGCCTTGCGCGCCGCCGGCATGGGGCCGGTCAGCATGATGGTGGGGTCGGCGCCGCTCAGGGCCGCGGCCACAATGCGCGCCCGTGGGTTCAGGCCGTGCGTTTTACCGGCGGCTTCAGAGCCAACCAGCACCGCCGCCGCGCCGTCCACAATGCCCGACGAATTGCCGGCGTGGTGCACGTGGTGGATGCGCTCGACCTGCGGGTAGCGCTGCAAGGCCACCATGTCAAAGCCCATTGCGCCCAACTGCTCAAACGCTGGCTTGAGTTGCGCCAGGCCTTCCAGCGTGGTGTGGGGTTTGATGAATTCGTCCTGGTCCAGAATGGTCTGGCCCAGAAAGTCCCTGACCGGAACGATGGATTGGGAAAAGTAGCCAGCGTCACGCGCTTTGGTGGCGCGCCGCTGGCTTTCCAGTGCAAAGTTGTCCACGTCGGCGCGGCTAAAACCTTCTATCGTGGCAATCAGGTCGGCGCCTATGCCCTGCGGCACAAATAGTGTGGCGCTGTTGGTTTCAGGGTCTTGCGCCCAGGCGCCGCCGTCTGCGCCAAGCGGCACGCGGCTCATGCTTTCGACGCCGCCGGCGACCACCAGGTCTTCCCAGCCCGAACGCACTTTTTGCGCGGCCAGGTTCACGGCTTCCAGGCCCGAGGCGCAAAAGCGGTTGATCTGTATGCCCGAGGCCTTGAAGTCCCAGCCGGCCTTGAGCGCAGCCACCTTGGCAATGACCGCGCCTTGCTCACCCACCGGCGAGACCACTCCCATCACCACGTCGTCGACCGCAGCGGTGTCAAAGCCGTTGCGGCGCTGCAGCTCGGTCAGCACACCGGCCAGCAGGTTGATGGGCTTGACTTCATGCAGGCTGCCGTCTTTTTTGCCTTTGCCGCGTGGCGTGCGAATGGCGTCGTAGATGAATGCTTCGATCATGGTGGCTTTCCTTGAAAGTGTCCTGGAACAGGCAAAAGGGCCGTTGAAGTATATTCATTTCACAAAGCAATCGCTTTGCATAAATACTTTTCTCTAGCCACACAAGGTAAGCCCATGATCGAACGCAGCCTCTTCAGCCCCGAGCACGAATCCTTTCGCGATGCTTTCCGACGCTTCATGGACAAGGAGATTGCCCCGTTTCACGCGCAGTGGGAAGAGCAGGGCTATGTCGATCGCGCGGTATGGCGCAAGGCCGGTGACAACGGCTTTTTGTGCATGACCATGCCGGAGGCCTACGGCGGCTCGGGTGCTGACAAGCTTTATTCGGTGGTGCAGATGGAAGAGCTGGCGCGCGGCGGCTTCTCGGGGATCGGCTACGGACTTCACAGCGAAATCGTGGCACCTTACATCCTTCATTACGGCACCGAGGCGCAAAAGCAGAAGTACCTGCCGAAACTGGCCAGCGGCGAGATGGTCGGCGCCATTGCCATGAGCGAGCCCGCCGCCGGGTCTGACCTGCAGGGCATCAAAACCACGGCGCTCAGGCAGCCTGACGGCAGCTATTTGCTCAACGGCAGTAAAACCTTCATCACCAATGGCTGGCACGCCGATCTTGTTCTCGTCGTTGCCAAGACCAAGCCGGCGGCCGGTGCCAAGGGAACCAGCCTTTTGCTGGTGGAGCGCGGCATGCCGGGCTTTGACGTCGGCAAGCGCCTGAAAAAACTCGGCCTCAAGGCGCAAGACACGTCCGAGCTCTTTTTTACAGACGTGAACATCCCCGCCGAAAACCTGTTGGGCGGCGAGGCGCACGAAAACAAGGGCTTCATCTGCCTGATGGAGCAACTGCCGTGGGAGCGTCTGCAAATCGCCATCACGGCCGTGGCCTCAGCGCAGGCCGCCATTGACTGGACCCTGGCCTATGTGAAAGAGCGCAAGGTGTTCGGCCAGCCGGTGGCCAGCTACCAGAACACGCGTTACACCCTGGCCGAGTTGCAGACCGAAGTGCAGGTGGCGCGTGTGTTTGTTGATAAATGCGTCGAGCTGGTGGCCCAGGACAAGCTGGACACCGCCACGGCCAGCATGGCCAAGTACTGGTGCAGCGACTTGCAGTGCAAGGTGATGGACGAATGCGTGCAGCTCTTCGGCGGCTACGGCTACATGTGGGAATATCCGATTACCCGCGCCTATGCCGATGCCCGCGTGCAGCGCATTTACGGTGGCACCAATGAAATCATGAAAGAGGTGATTTCGCGCGCGATGGGGCTTGGTGCGAAGTAGGGCGCTTTGAAATGGTAGGACTGTATGTCCCCGTGTCCACTGAGGTGTATTTTTTTGCTAGACACTCACAAGATGACCACCCAACTTAAAATCGACTTTGTCTCTGACGTTTCCTGCCCCTGGTGCGTGATTGGCCTTAAAGCGTTGGATCAAGCCCTGGCGCGCGTCGGCAGCGACATCACCGCCGAGCTGCATTTCCAGCCGTTTGAACTGAATCCCGGCATGAGCGCTGAGGGCCAGGAAATTACCGAGCACATCACGCAGAAATACGGCATTACGCCAGCGCAAGCCAGTGCCAACCGCGAAAACATTCGCGTGCGCGGCGCCGAATTGGGCTTCAAGTTCAGCGCGGCGGATGAACCTGGCGGCGGGCGCCATCGCATTTACAACACCTTTGACGCGCACCGTCTGCTGCACTGGGCCGAGCTCGTTGGTGCCGACCGGCAGAAGGCGTTGAAAGAGGCGCTGTTCAAGGCCTACTTCACCGATGGCCAGAGCCCCGCTTCGCATGAGGTGCTGGCGCGAGTGGCGGGCGAGGTGGGCCTGGATGCTGCGCGTGCCCGCGAGATACTGGCCTCAGACGCCTACGCCGATGAGGTGCGCGAGCGCGAGCAGTTTTATCTGACCCAGGGCATTCATTCGGTGCCGGCCATCATCATCAATGACCGGCATTTGATCTCCGGCGGTCAGCCTGCCGAGGTGTTTGAGCAGGCCCTGCGCCAGATTGCAGCGGCAGGCTGAAACCGGCCGTTTCGTTCCACGTCAATCACTCGCCTCTGCTGAAGGAGTTGCCATGCCCTACGAACTTCATTACTGGCCCACGATTCAGGGCCGCGGCGAGTTTGTGCGCCTGGCGCTGGAAGCGGCGGGCGCCGACTACGTGGATGTGGCGCGCGGCTGCGAAGGCGAAGGGCAGGGCGTGGCGGCCATGCTGCATTTCATGGAGAGCCCCGCCGTGCAGCGCCCGCCATTTGCGCCGCCTTTTCTGGTGGATGGCAAGGTCATCGTCGGCCAGACGGCCGCAATCCTGCTGTACCTCGGCCCGCGCCTGGGCCTGGTGGGCAAGAGCGAGGTCCAGCGGCTGTGGACACACCAGTTGCAACTGACGATTGCCGATGCGGTGTCCGAGGTACACGACACGCATCACCCGATTGCGAGCAGCCTCTACTACGACGACCAGAAGCCAGAGGCCCTGAGGCGTGCCAAAGAGTTCCGCGAGGCGCGGTTGCCCAAGTTTTTGGACTGGTTTGAAAGCGTGCTGCAACGCAACCCGCGTGGCAGCGCTCATTTGGTGGGTGCACGGCTGAGCTACGCCGACTTGTCACTGTTCCAGCTGGTCGATGGCTTGCTGTACGCCTTTCCCAAGGCCACCCGGCGTGCGTTGATGAAAACGTCACGGGTCGCTGCACTGCATGAGAGCGTGGCACAGCACAAGCGCGTAGCGGCCTACTTGGCCAGCGAGCGGCGCATTGCCTTCAACGAAGCCGGCATCTTCCGCCGCTACCCGGAACTGGACGGCTGACGCTGCGCCGGGGAGCGACAAAAAAAGCTGGCAAGCCGCCAGCTTTTTTACGCCTATTCAGAAACGAATTCAGGTTTAGTGCTTGGGTCCGGGGCCCTTGCCGTTCTTTTCGCCATGGCGCTTGCCCTGGTCGTTCTTGGCCTTCTTGGCCTTCTTGGCCTTCTTATCCTTGACCGGCACGTATTGGATCTCGCGCACCCAGTTCCCAGGGTGGCGCTGATAGCCATTGCCTTTTTGCTCCCAGCGGTCGGGCTCCCAGCGGTAGCCATCACGCTTCATGATGGCCTGACCGCGAACCCAGACGTAACGATCACCAGTCCAGGCCCAGTAACCTGGCGCCCAGACCCTGTCGGGTGCCAGCACCGGAACCACCTCGTATTGCTGCTGCGGTGGAGCGATGCTGATGTTGATGCTGATTTGCGCCAGCGCCGGTGTGGCGACGGCACCTGCCAGCAGGGCAGAGAGCAAGATTTTTTTTATCGGGTGGTTAATGGTCATGATAGTTTCCTTCGGATGTTGATGGCAGTGTCGGCCCCGGTCAGAAGCGGCGTACCGCATGCCACGTAAAGTTGTCGGTTGTGTCGGGAGGATTGCGTAAAGCTCTGTATGTGCTATTTAATTGATAGCTGCTTGCGCTGATGGATTGGGTGTTGGTGGGTGTTTGGGTCCTAGTTCTTGAGCTTGCTGCCGCAATCCACCTGGGCATCGAGTTGCCTGCCTTGGCGCGAATAGTCGCTGTCGGTCACTTTGCAGTCCGAGATTTTCTCAATGGCCTGGAGCAGCGCGGCCCTGCTGGATGAACGGCTCGCCAGCGGCCTGGTAATGCCGACGGCGGTGGCGGTCCAGGTGCTGGCTGTGAGCGGGCTGAGCAGGTAGGGCGCGCCGTCCACATTCACCTTGTGCGCAACCGGCTCACCCGGCGATGTGGGCAAGGCGCAGGCGCTCAGGAAGACGCTACCCGCAGCGAGCAGCGCTTTCATGCGATTTTTTGTGCCGCGCCTCATGCCGCCATCAGGTGAAAACTTCGGTGTTGTGCCGGCAGGTCAGACGGGCTGTACAGCGCACTGGCGGCGGCTTTCGGCTCCGGCACGTTGGGGGGGACCTTCGGTAGTTTGGAGTCAGGGCAACCGCTTAACAGCAAGGTGAGCAATGTCAGTGGCAAGAGCGTTTTCATGATGCATCTCCAGACGCAAGTACCCTGCGCATTTTGAATCATAGGCGGCAGTCCGGCGCGACGCCAGTGCACCCGGAAAACTCGCGGCGAAGGCCTACAACGCCGACGGGTCGTATGGGGGTTTTCCTAGCACCGCCTTATTTGTGCGCTAATGACAATTGTTCTACAACCTAAAGGAGCTGACCATGCTTACTCGTCGCCAGGTAACCCGTATTTCCCTTGCTGCTATTGCGATGGCAGCTGTGGCCACCATGACTGGCTGCAGCATGATGGATCGCCAGTCCAACCTGATGGCATTCACCACCCAACTGCGCGCCGCCAACGAGGTGCCGCCTAACGCCAGCCAGGGCAATGGCTCGGTCGACGCTGTGCTCAACAAGGACACCAACCTGTTTCGCTGGAAGGTCAACTATGCCGGCTTGACGGGGCCAGCCACGGCGGCCCACTTCCATGGCCCTGCCGCCATTGGTGTCAATGCAGGCGTTGCCTTGCCATGGACCGGCCCTATCCGTAGCCCCTTGGAAGGCCGGGCCACGCTGACCTCGGCGCAAGCGGCTGACCTGCTGGCCGGTCGCTGGTACGCCAACATCCATACGGCGGCTCACCCGGGCGGCGAAGTACGCGGCCAGATGACGGTGCGTTACTAGCACTGAGTCGCTATTGCGCTTATGTTGCGGCCAAGCACGGATTGCTCGGGCTGGCCAAAGTCGTGGCGAAAGAAGGTGCGAAAGACCATATCCGCGCCAACGTGATCTGCCCCGGCTTCGTGCGCACGCCCCTGGTCGACAAGTAAATTCCAGAACAGGCGGCGCAACGGCATATCAGCGAAGCTGACGTTATCAAAAACGTGATGCTGAAGGAAACCATGGATGGTGAATTCACGACGACGCAAGATGTGGCGCAAACAGCCCTCTGGCTAGCGACCTTCCCGTCGACGGCGCTCAGCGGCCAGTCTATCCTCGTCAGCCACGGCTGGCACATGCAATAGAGCAGCACAACAGCGGATGCGCTGCCATTGGCGCTCACCAGGCGGGGGCGGTCCTCCCTTTGGTGCGCGCCGGCAGCTCATGCAGCACCAGGCCCGTTTCTTCCGAGACAGCCGTGAGCCAGCCGGCGTAGTCAATGGCGCGCATCGCGTCTTGATAACCCTGATCCCAGCGCCATGCGATAGAGCCCTTCGAGAAATTGATATCTTTCGAAGCCATGTGCCAATCGCGCCCGCCATACGGCAGCCGTACGACATGCATCGTGGTAGCACAGCCTAGGGTGGTCAATTCATCCATCCCGGCGTCGGTCTTGGCGCGCTCGGGCAATAAGGCATGGAGCTCGCGCAACCTGCCCTGCAAGTAGTGGGTACGGAGATAGTCTTCGATCTGACGCTTGGAGCGCGAGGCGAAGGTGACGTCCTTTTGTCGCGTCTGCACTTCATCGAGCGTCGTCGGCTCGGGCCCTTCAGCGCTCCACAAATCGACCATGAAACACAAAGAGTCGACATGCGGCAAATCGTCGAGCACCGTCTCCAGCGGTGTATTTGAGTACAAGCCGCCATCCCAGTACAGTTCGCCATCGATACGCACCGGTGGAAAACCCGGCGGCAAGGCGCCGCTGGCACGGACGTGATCGGCGCTCATGGTTTGCTGGGTATTGTCAAAACTGGCCAGTTCACCGGTCTTTACTTTCATCGCATTGACGGTCAGGCGCATGCCGCCAGGCGCGTTCAAATAGTCGAAATCGACCAACTCGCCGAGGGTGTCGGCCAGGGCCGCCGTATCGTAAAAACTGGCAGCTTCCGGCTGCACCGCCAAGCCCGCTGGAAACAGGCTGAACAGGCGCGGCGCGAAGAAGCCGGGTACGCCGCGCAGAACCGTATCGAGGGTGGAAAACCCGATGTTGTAACGCCGCTGCGCATCGGGTATCCGCGCCAAATCGATCCCGTCCTGGTGCGATACCCGGTCCCAAAACTGCCTCAGGCGTTGCAGGCGATGCGCCTTGTGGTTGCCGGCAAGGAGCGCGGCATTGATGGCGCCGATCGAGGTGCCGACGATCCAGTCTGGCACCAGATTGTGTTCGTGCAGCGCCTGATAGACGCCAGCCTGGTAGGCGCCGAGCGCGCCACCGCCTTGCAAAACCAGGACGATACGCAAGCCTTCAGGATTTAATTTATTGACGGGTTCCATCAGGACGCTTCAGTTAAGAGCAACGGATTCAAGTCCAAAGCGTATCAGCGTATCAGTTTAGTTGTAGTCAGTGTAGTGTCAGCTGACATCCGGCGGCGCAAAATGCGCTGAAGCTGACCAGTGGCGAGACACGCATCTTTCTGCAGGGCGGTGATTCCATCATCCTGCAGGCCCACTGCGACCGCAGCGGGGTTCGCCACATTGGTTTTTGTAGACTGTCAGGGTCAGGTGCATGTAGCGCGGCGCTGAATGGCCGTTGACCTTTGTCTGCTGAGGAGGCCGGCATCGCAGCCGGGCCGCCAAGTTGCTATTAAATTAATAGCTGGTTGCGCCCGATGTGTATGGGCTGAAGGCTGATTTCATTGAGAATAAAGTCTTTTTAGGGCTCCACTCGCAGGTGGGCCGGGCGGGGCTGGCAGCAACAGCCGGGCGTCATATCCGGCAGTTACCGCGCCAAGAACCCCTTCAGGGTGCGCGTAAGGGTTTAAAACCTTAAAATCGCGGGTTATCCCCAAACCGCCGGCCTCACCGCAAGCTGATCCCGACGGTTTCTACCGATCGCCCCATGAACGCCCCCGTCGACGTCTCCTTCTTTATGCGCGCTGCCAAGCCGCTGACCAGTTACCGCAAGTACTGGGCGGCCCGCTTTGGCACGGCCAAATTTCTGCCCACCAGCCGGGCCGAAATGGACGCGCTCGGTTGGGACAGCTGCGACGTCATCATCGTCACTGGCGACGCCTATGTGGACCACCCCAGCTTTGGCATGGCGGTGATTGGCCGCATGCTGGAAGCGCAGGGCTTTCGAGTCGGCATCATTGCGCAGCCCGACTGGCAAAGTGCCGAGCCGTTCAAGGTGCTGGGCAAGCCCAACCTGTTTTTCGGCGTGGCCGCCGGCAACATGGACTCGATGATCAACCGCTACACGGCGGACCGCAAGATCCGCAGCGACGACGCCTACACCCCTGGCGACATCGGCGGCAAGCGCCCCGACCGCGCGGCGCTGGTGTATTCGCAGCGCTGCCGCGAAGCCTACAAGGAAGTCCCCATCATTCTGGGCGGCATCGAAGGCTCGCTGCGCCGCATTGCCCACTACGACTACTGGTCAGACAAAGTCCGCCGCAGCGTGGTGATCGATTCGAAATGCGACTTGCTGCTGTACGGCAACGCCGAGCGCGCCGTGGTCGAGGTGGCGCACCGCCTGGCCGCCAAGGAATCCATCGCGAGCATGACCGACATTCGCGGCACGGCTTTTATACGTCGCAGTGGCGACGAAACCGCCCAGGGCTGGTTCGAGATCGACTCCACCAGTGTCGATGAGCCGGGCCGCGTCGAGGCGCATGTCAACCCCTATCTGATGATTTCGGAGCAGGCCAAAGAGCAGGGCGCCACCTGCGCCCGCGAAGACGAGGCCGCAGAGGTGGCCGTGAAAGCCGAGACGGTCGGAAAAAATACCGTTCGAAATCAACCCGCATCCGTTCGCCCTGAGCCTGTCGAAGGGTTTGCGCTGGGCTCGACGATCAAGCCGCTGACCTTCGTGCAAAACCCAAGCCTGCCCTCCATGCAGGGCAAGATCAAGGTGCCGCCGCGCGACCGCTCGGTCATCCGCCTGCCCTCGTACGAGCAGGTCAGGAGCGACGCCGTGCTGTATGCCCACGCCAACCGCGTGCTGCATTTGGAAACCAACCCCGGCAATGCGCGTGCCCTGGTGCAGGCGCACGGCGAAGGCGCCACCGCGCGCGATGTCTGGATCACCCCGCCGCCCATCCCGCTGACCACGGCCGAGATGGACTATGTGTTTGACCTGCCTTACGCCCGTTCGCCGCATCCCCGCTATGCCGACGAAAACGGCAGCCACGAGCACGCCACCAAGATTCCGGCGTGGGAGATGATCCGTTTTAGCGTGAACATCATGCGCGGCTGCTTTGGCGGCTGCACCTTCTGCTCCATCACCGAGCATGAAGGCCGCATCATCCAGAGCCGGTCTGAAGACTCGGTGATTCGTGAAATTGAAGCCATACGTGACACCGTCAAAGGCTTTACCGGCGCGATTTCCGACCTGGGCGGCCCCACCGCCAATATGTACCGCATCGGCTGCAAGTCGCCCGAGATTGAAGCCGCCTGCCGCAAGCCCTCGTGCGTTTATCCGGGCATTTGCCAGAACCTGAACACTGACCACAACCCACTGATCAAGATGTACCGCCGCGCGCGGGCACTCAAGGGCGTGAAAAAGATTCTCATCAGTTCCGGTGTGCGTTACGACCTGGCCGTGCAGTCGCCCGAATATGTGAAAGAACTCGTCACGCACCATGTGGGGGGCTACCTCAAGATCGCGCCCGAGCACACCGAGCAGGGGCCGCTGACCAAGATGATGAAACCCGGCATCGGCAGCTATGACAAGTTCAAGCAGATGTTCGAGAAGTTCACGCTGGAGGCGGGCAAGAAGCAGTTCCTGATTCCCTATTTCATCGCCGCCCATCCGGGCACCAGCGACGAAGACATGATGAACCTGGCGATCTGGCTCAAGAAAAGCGGTTTCAGGGCCGACCAGGTGCAGACCTTCTACCCGTCACCCATGGCCACGGCCACCACGATGTACCACACCAGCAAGAACCCGCTGCGGAAAGTCACGCGTGACAGCGAAACGGTGGACATCGTGCGCGGCGACAAACGCCGCCGCCTGCACAAGGCGTTTTTGCGCTACCACGACCCCAACAACTGGCCGCTGCTGCGCGAAGCGCTCAAAACCATGGGCCGCGCCGACCTGATCGGCAACGGCAAGCACCATCTGATCCCGACCTTTCAGCCGATGACGGATGGCGGCTACACCAGCGCACGCAAGAAAAACTCAACAACAAGCGTGACCAAGGCCTCGACGGTGGTCAAGGGCCGCTTGCTGACCCAGCACACCGGCTTGCCGCCGCGTGTGACCGGCGCGGCCAAGCCGCCGGGCGTGAAACCTTCCCGCAAGCCGCGCTGATTCATCAGTTCCGCAATGGGCTGGCGCCCGGAAGGTCGGGTAGCCGATTTTTTAAGCAAAATCGGCCTCTAGCGCATATCCATCGGGCGTTAGCAGCTATCAAAACAGGAGCGATCTTGTTTTTTTCCTGCGCGCCTGCTCTCGTAACCGCTATGGTATTTGCAGCAAGCACGGCATCGCCTTCAATCCCGTGCAGAACAGCCAGTTCACCTCCATCGACGACGTTCACCTGTGGATGATTGACCAGCACCCGGGACGGCGCAGCGTGTCTGATTTCCAGCGCGGCGTGCAGCCAACGCCTGACGAGCCATCCGCATCCGCGACTTTGAAGCCAGAATCCCTGATCACCCGAGACGCCATCACCAAGGCCGCGCGCATCAGCAGCAACACCATCAGCCAGATTGAAAAGATCCAGAAGTCGGCCGCGCCCGAACCGGTGGCGGCAGTGAAGTTGGGCACGATTTCCATCAACGCCGCAGCCACCGTGGCCGGCGGCAAAAAAAAGCTGCAACAGGCCGCCCGCCAAGCGCGCGAAACCAGGGCCCTGGCCCGCACCGAGCCCCGGGTCGCCTGAGAGCGTGATTGCCAGGCTCAAGCAAACCATTACCGAGCTTACTGCGGAGAATGCGGCGCTCAGAGCGAAGCTGGTTGAGCTGACTTCCTGATTGGACCTACGCTGACATCCTGGGAATCGGAGCGCTGGTGCGGGCCGACAGCTACGTTGTCGGGTTCAAAGGATTGGTGATGGAAGGTTCAGCATCAAGCGGGCTGCCATGCCAATTCAGGTAGGGCTTGGTCGGCCACCAACATTGCGGCTATTGCCACAGTACGGTGACTGAATTTAAAAGATGGCAATAGCGCAGGCGCGCGGAAGTATCGAAGTCAATGCGGTTTTTTTGTGTGTCTTCGAAGCAGCGGAAACCGTCACTCAGGTTCGTACAGGGAATTGGAGCTGTCGGCCATGAGCGGTCCTTGGGGTGACCTGCCTGAAAGCAGCCAGTCAACGGCTGAGCACTCTTGGTGAGTCGTCGAGCGAGCACTTACCATTCACAAACATCAATCTATTTAGCCTTTACCGATCTCAATGCCATTAGCACTGCCTTGACAACATCCTCGTCATCGGGAATTGACATAGGGAAGCCAAACATATCAAGAATATCACTCCTGAACCGGTTGTGAAGCTTCCCGCCAGCCCTCTCGCGGCCGGGGCACCTGTTTTCTTTGATATTGGTCAACTCGCCATGTTTGGGCGGGGCTATATTGAACCAATGGGAAACTCGCTTTAGGCTTCTTTTTACTGATTGTTTGCAGCAACGGCAGATCGCCATTGCAAGGGGAATGGCCATGACCCAATCCATTGACACGATGACCGTCAGGGACGCCATCTACGGGCGCTGTTCGGTTCGCGCCTACGCTCCCGAGCAAAAAATTGACCAGCTGACATTGAGTACCCTCCTGGCGGCGGCGGTGCGGGCACCGACGGCGATGCACGGTGAGCCATGGCAATTCGTCATCCTCCAGGATGCCGACGTGCTCAAACGCCTGTCAGATCGTGCCAAGGAACTTTTTTCCGCCGAGGCCAAGCGTTTGCACCATGATCGGAGCAGCCTCGACATCTTTTCCCAACCCGGCTTCAACGTCTTTTACGACGCCGGAACCTTGGTCGTCATTTGTGCCAAGACCGCGGGGCACTTCGCGCTGGCCGACTGCTGGCTGGCAGCGGAGAACCTGATGCTGGCGGCATACGCGATGGGCTTGGGGACTTGCGTCATCGGTTCGGCGGCGTCAGCGCTCAACATGCCCGACGTGAAGCACGAACTCGGCATTCCCCCCGAGACGACTGCCGTAGCGCCGATCATCGTTGGCAAGCCGCGCGGCGAAGCGCTGCCCAGCGCGCGCAACGAACCGCAAGTCTTGGCTTGGCGTTAGATGACGCCATGCGTGGAGCCATGACCTCAAGGAATCGGATTGTCCTGGCAGTTCTCGCCGTGATGGCCGTGGTTGCCGTAATGATCGTGACGGTGCTTCGCACGCCGCGGCTGGCGTTCTGGCATGCCACAGGCGATGCTAACATCTTGCTCCTTTCCGGCAACATCGAAGCGCACGAGAGCGTGCTCAGCTTCAAGACAGTGCAGTCGCGCATCATCGATCTGCCGTTCAATGAGGGCCAGTGGGTGCGTAAGGGGACGGTGCTCGCCGTCGTCGATGCAACCGACTATCGCCAGCAGATGGCGATCGCTGAAGCGAACCTTGTCGTGCAACAGCGGCAACTCGAATCGACTCGCCAAAACTTGTACACGGCCGGCCGAACGCTACTCGTCGACCAGGCTGAAGTGAAGCAACGTCAACGCGACTGGCGGCGCGCGCTTGATATGCAGCAAAAAGGATTTTTCTCCACGGCAATGCTCGACCAAGCCGAAACGGTGCTGAAACAGGCAAGCGCCGTGCTGGAGCGGGATCAATCGCTGCAGGTCGCAGCGACGCGCAATGTCGGGGTCGCCCAAGCCAGTGTTCATAACGGCGAAGAAACGATCGCGCTGGCCCGCATCGTTGTCGGTTACACAACCCTGACGGCACCTTTTGACGGGGTTGTGACCGTGCGCAAGGCGGAGCTCGGCGAGGTGGTGGTGCCCGGCACGCCGGTCCTGACCCTGGCCGATCTCGAGCACGTTTGGCTGCGCGCCTACCTCAACGAAGCCGACCTCGGCCGGGTGCGGCTGGGGCAGGCGGTGACTGTCACCACCGACAGCCACCCGACCAAGCGCTATCAGGGTCGCATTGCCTTCATTGCCGACAAAGCCGAATTCACGCCGAAGAGCGTCGAAACCCACGCCGAGCGTGTGACCCTGGTGTATCGGATCAAGATCGACATCGCCAATCCAAGTCATGAACTGGTCACCGGAATGCCTGCCGACGCGAAAGTCGAACTACACGCAGCGGGGTCGTGATGACGGAAACCACCGCGGCAGTGATCGAAGTCAGCGGGCTGCACAAGCGTTTCGGCGCACTGACGGCAGTGGAGGACTTAAGCTTCTCGGTGCGCCCTGGCGAAATCTTCGGCTTGGTGGGACCGGATGGCGCTGGCAAGACTACCACCCTGCGTGTGCTCGCAAGCGTCATGCGACCCGACGCGGGGAGTATCGTCATCGACGGCATTGAC
>DFWY01000090.1 GCA_002381615.1 Polaromonas sp. UBA4122
AATTTAGCCGTCCTGCCTGGGGGAATCTGACTGGCCATAGATGGGGGAATTTGAAGTGGCCATCAGGGTAACAACGGCAATCAAGAAATCAGGCATTGCACATGGTCATTAGTGGGGACACCCCCAATACCCAGAGGGCGGTGTGGAACGGTAGAGGCCGTATCTTAATGTCAATTTTCCCAATAAACGGATCTGTTTGGTTCCGTCCACGAGCGGGCACTCCCATGTGCAAGTTCCTAACTCTCTTTGCCTAGCAACCGGCCATTTCTAGCCTCTGGTCGCTTGGAGAAGCGCAGTAAGGGTCTTTTTATTAGCTGCGACGCATCTCTCGCATTCGCAGCGCTGGCTGGCTGACTCGCTTGTTTCGGCCAAAAAAACCCGACCTGATGGCCGGGCTTTTTGATGAAAACTGTCTTGCTCGTGCAAAAAACAGTGACCGTGGAGGCCGCCGTTTTTTATAGGCCATGCGTCATTTCACATTTACCCGACGCCGCAGAGCCGCCATCCAAGCCAGCGCAAGACCAGTCAAGGCCAGCGTTGCCGGCTCAGGGACGTTGTTGCCGTCCGGGGGGGCAATGGTACCGTTACGTACGTTGAAAATATACTGACCGAGCGTGTTCGAGTCGCGGCTTCCGTGGATCAGCCCAGTGAGATTGCTGTCAAGGAATGCAAGGGTAGTGCGCGAACCCGCAAACTCGAAGTCGTTTGCACCACCATCGGTGTACCCAGCTGCAGCAGGAGTGCCGCCGAAACCGTTCACCCCACCACTCGCGCTGCCGGTCTCCCACAGGATCTGATCGTAGTTGAACTCAATGTCGAAGTTACCGAGACCCGTATCGGCGCGTTCGGTCAGAATCAACTGGAAGGAATTCAGCTTGTCGGCCTGATTGCTGTAGTAGCCGACATTGAGCCAGTTGACGCCGAAAACATTATGACCGCCGAGTGTGCTTGCGCCGTACTGCGTCACCCCGGATGCGGCGTTGCGCGTATCAACGTCGGCCAAGAAGGGGGCGATGATGGGGAAAGAGTTTGTCGTCAGCCCAAACGGAGTGTAGGTACTCAGAGGCGTATTGAAAGTGACATTGCCATTGTTGTTCACATACAGGTTCGAGTACGTCGTTCCGAAAAAGTTGGCAGGGTTAGTAAAACCCATGCTGACCAAGCCGGTGGAACTATCGTCATTACGTGCCAAAGTATTAGTAGTGAACAGCGATGCGTCATGAACAGCACCTGCCATTGCTGACGATGCCAGTATCAAAGACGCAACGGTTAAAGCAAGTTTATTGAATTTCATGGTTTTCTCCTAAAGAATGATTTCAAAGCTTTTTAGTCGAATGAAGAAGCTTTCCGAAGAGAATATGCATAGTTCATGCCAAATCACTATCTATATGATTTCATTGAACTTTCATTAACAAACACTGAGTGGGCCGGTTGTCTTGTAATAATTTCCGACACTTTTTAAGCTCCCCTAAGGAAACTCTGCAAAACTCCCTCGTTTGTGTGCTTGGTGTAGGCCACGCAGAGCATCATTGAGCCCATAAAAAAAACAGCCCTGGACCTCAATCTCAGACTCAAGAAAACCCGCAAACGCGAGTTCCTGGAGCAGATGGAACAAGTGGTGACTTGGGGTTCACTGGTCGAGCTCATTGCCCCGTACTTATCCAGAGGGCAGGAATGGCAGGCCAACCTTTTCCCTGGAGACGATGCGGCGTATCCACTTGCATAGCAGCAGTGGTTCACATTGTCAGATCCCGGCATGGAAGAAGCCTTCTTCGACACACCGCTGTACCGCGAGTTTGCCCGTCTGCCTGACAAGTCCACCATCCTGCGCTTTCGTCACCGGCGGGAGAAGCACAAACTCGCAGAGCAAATCCTGGTTACCGTCAATGCGCTGTTGATCCAGCGTGGATTACTGCTCAAAGCTGGCACGTGCCAAGAAGCGAAGGCCCAAGCCGTTACCGGCTTTTGACCCTGCCGCGATCGGTGGCGCGCGAAAAGATCAGGGCGCAGAGCGCGCTCAACTCTTAAGGTAGCGCCATGAGAATCTGAGCCCAATTTCCTTCGTTGACATGTATTTGCTTTACGGGATTCAACCCATGAGAGACCATGCGGGATTGAACTACCAGGAAACGTTTGTTATGAACCCCAACCCCGTACTGCACCAGAAATGGATTTACCGCCGCCGCCCGACCAGCATCGTTGGCCCGGAGCACTACGAACTGACGAGCAGTCCCTTGTCTATGGACTTGTCGGATGGTGAGGTGCTGGTCGAGGCCAGGTACCTCAGCGTCGATCCCTACATGCGCATCAACCAGTCGCTCAAGCCCACCTACAACGCCGATCCGCATCCGCTGAACGCCGTGCAGAACGCGGGCATGGTGGGCCGCGTCATCGCGTCGAGTGCCAGTACCCTGGCGCCGGGTGACTGGGTGGAGGGCATGCTCGGCTGGCAGAGCCACGCCAGGTGCCATCACAGCGTCGTGCGCAAGCTCGACCCCGAACTGGCCCCCGTGAGCACTGCCTTGGGCGTGCTCGGCATGCCCGGTCGAACGGCCTGGTTTGGCCTGACCGAAGCTGGGCGCCCGCACGCGGGTGAGGTGGTGGTGGTTTCTGGCGCCGCCGGTGCCGTGGGCTCGCTCGTGGCGCAGTTCGCCAAAAAGCATGGCGCACGCGTGCTCGGTATCGCCGGGGGCGCGGCCAAGTGCCACTGGCTGCTAGATACCGTGGGGCTGGACTGGGCGCTTGACTACAAGGCCTACGCCAGCGCGCAGCAACTCTCGGATGCCATTCGTGAACGCACGGGCGGCGTAGACGTGTATTTCGACAACGTCGGCGGCTGGATCAGCGACGCCATCTTTCCCATCATCCATCGGCGCGCCCGCATCATCATTTGCGGCACGATCAGCCAGTATTCCGGCGGGCTGGATGAGTCTGAACTGGGGCCGCGCTTTCTGCACCACATGCTCTACCAGCGCGCCACCATCCAGGGCATGCTGGCGCGAGACTACCTGCACCGGATGGATGAAATGCTGCGCATCGTCGGCCCCTGGGTGCAGCGCGGCGAGATCGTGTTTGAAGAAACCGTGGTGAGGGGGTTCGACCAACTGCCGCTGGCCTTGAACAGCCTTTTCACCGGCGACCATCGCGGCAAGGTGCTGGTGGAGGTCTGAGCTGGACGCGCCGCGCCTGCCAATTGCCATACCCCTATTGGGGTGGATCATTCCTTGAATGGGTTTTAGGCCTCTAGCGCCCGTTGAATATGCGCAAGCAGCTATACAAAACATAGCAGCTGTCAGTCCGCCATTTTCACAGACTGCGGCTTCACCTCATCC
>DFWY01000139.1 GCA_002381615.1 Polaromonas sp. UBA4122
GACATCGGCAAAACCATCCACCCACACCCCACGCTGGGCGAGAGCATCGGCATGGCGGCGGAAATGGCGCACGGCAGCTGCACGGATGTGCCGCCGTCGCGGAAGTAGTTCAGGTCTGCCTCCCCAACGAAAAGCTCGAACCCTCACCGGTTCGGGCTTTTTGCTTTCTGGGCAGTCTGAAAGGGTGATTCATAAATACTGTATGGATGTACAGTTATGTGCCTTAAGCCACGCCCAAAAGGCGTTGCACCATGCACGCAACCACAGCGCAGTCGCAGGCAAAGCCACATTCGCACCAGCACCGGGGTCCCCGCACGCCTGCTGCAGCCCAATCAGCATCAGCGGCCAAACCCAGGCTCTACAACCCGCGCCACCCCGAGCGAACCCTGCTGTACCGCACCATTAGCGAGAATTTTGAGACCTGGCTTGAGTTGGCCAGCGCAGGCCAGTTCGACGGCCAGGGCGACCACCATACGCCGCGTTCCTACGTCCGCCAGGCGTTTCGCAAATACCTCGAATGCGGCATCTTTGCCCATGGCTTTGCGCGGGCCTGGTGTGTAGACTGTGGGCACGACTATTTTGTCGCCTATTCCTGCAAAGGCCGTGGCGTGTGCCCGTCGTGCAACACCCGGCGCATGGTGGAGACGGCAGCGCACCTGACCGATCACGTCTTCCCGCGCCTGCCGATACGTCAGTGGGTGCTGTCGATACCTAAACGGCTGCGCTACTTCATGCAGCGCGATGGGACTGTGCTGGGCATGGTGCTGCGTATCTTTTTACGGGTCATTGAGCAGAGCCTGCACCAACGCTGCCCTGGTGCCGCGCAGGTCGATAAATCAGCCCGGCACATCGGCGCAGTGGCTTTCATCCACCGGTTTGGCTCCAGCCTGAACGAGCATGTGCACTTCCACGTCTGCGTGGTTGACGGGGTGTTTGAGGTGGAGCAAGGCGAGGCCGATGCCGTAGCTACAGCGCCTGGCGTGATTTATGGCGCGCCGAAACTTCGTTTTCACCCGGTCGCTGGGATTGATGAGACTGCCGTGGCCCAGGTGCAAGCTGATTTGCGCAGGCATATCTTGCGCGCCTTCGTGGGCCGGGGCCTGCTTGAGAGTTGTGAGGCCAAAGAGATGCTGGGTTACAAACACAGCGGCTTCTCGGTCGATGCCGGTGTGCGCATTGAGGCGCACGACCGCACTGCGCTGGAGCGGCTGTTGCGCTACTGCGCCCGCCCACCCTTTGCCATGGACCGCCTGCGCAAAGAGGGCGCTGAGCTGGTGTATCGCTGCGCCAAACAGCACAGCGAACCGGTTGGCAGCAAAGTGGCCGAGTTGGTGCTCACGCCACTGGAGCTGATCGATCGTATCGCTGCCCTGGTGCCACCACCACGCACGCACCGGCATCGCTACTTTGGTGTGCTGGCACCGAACTCGCCACTGAGGGCAAGCGTGACGGCCATGGCAGCACCGGCGCAACAAGCCTCGGTGCAGACCGGGGGCAAGTCGACACGAGCGAGGGCGCGCCTGGGGTGGTGCCTGATGGCAATGCGCTCGGCGGTGGTGCCCAGTTGCCACAGTCAGCCCAGCCCGATCCGCCCAAGCGCTCACCGGCGCACTACCTGTGGGCGGTTTTGATCGCCCGCATCTACGAGGTTTTTCCGCTGCTGTGCCCTGTGTGCGGTGGGCAGATGCGCCTGATTGCGTTCATCACCGAGGGCACCCAGATCAGGAAGATCCTGGACCACATCGGCGTGGAGTCCGAGCCCCCGCGCATAGCCCCAGCACGCGGGCCACCGCTGTGGGATGACTGTGACGTTCAGGTGGGCGAGGGTGTCGAAGTCGAGCCGGACTGGGATCTGGCGGCGCAACCGGCACCCGACTACGAGGTGGATCAGCGCGTCAATTGGTGAACGGGCACAAGCGGCGATTCAGACTCGCTGCGCAGTAACGCTGCGACTGGCGCACCCCGCGCACACTCAATCGCTCTCCAGGCCAATGTGTTTTGGTGGTGAACCTGTCATGCAGTGCGTTGCTTCGGGCCAAGTGAGGGTTTTCTTGAGGATCGAGCGCTGTTCCAAGGCGCGATACTTGGCCTCATGTGGTTGAATTTCCTATCCGTCGATCGCCGGAATACGCAGTACATGATGGTAATAGAGGATACGGCGCACCGCCAACAAGAACCTCGGCTTCACGCTCTGGGCAAGACGGATGACGGGCGAACACTGCACATCACTGTCACTCTGCGCCAGTCCGGAATGTTGATCCGGGTCATCTCAGCCAGGGACATGCACAGAAAGGAGCGAGCCATTTATGAACAAGCAGACTAAGACCGTTCCTACGTTCGTCAACGAAGCTCAAGAGCGTGCGTTCTGGGAAACGCATGATTCCACCGAGTACCTGGACTGGTCGAAAGCCCGGAAGGTCACTTTGCCGAACTTGAAACCCACCACCAAGACGATTTCGCTGCGGCTCCCCCAGCACACCTGCTGGACTCCATCAAAACCGCCGCAAACGCCCGCGACGTACCCTACCAGTCGCTGATCAAGGTTTGGTTGCAGGAAAAGCTGCATAGCCATTGAGATCGCTCGGCGTCGATCCGAGTTAATTGGGGGTAGATTCCGATTTCAATGCGGTCGAACAAGGGGGGGGGCTTCTATTTGCTACTGTTTTTATAGCTGCTTGCGTAAGTAGTACGGGGGCTAGAGCCTGTTTTTATATATAAAAAGGCTGTTCCCATCAGATTCAGGCGTAGCGCTTGCTGCGCAAATGGTCTGCATCTCCTGCAGCAAGGGCTGTAGCGGTCGTAGCCTTTCGGGTGGTCGGCGGCCAGGTGAATGTGGCCGGCCGCGCGGTCCGCGTGACGCGGCATGCCAGTTTTATGTACAAGTTGTCGAAATTTCTTACAGTCAGGATCCGAATGTTCTTTGGAATGCAAAAAACCCATTTATTATCAACGGATTACAATCTTGGCTTGGTTTTTGCATGTGCTTGCATCAACAACTCTTAAACTGCTTAATGATCGCTTTTCAACACACTTTTGCCTTGCTGACTTGTGCCTGCGCGGCTTCGGTCTGCAGCGCAGCCCCGGCGACCATCACGGTCAAGTTCGACAACAATATCTTCGCCGGATCCGGTTACGACGCCGTCAACATCACGTTACCCAAGTTGGCTCCAGCCAGCGGATCGATCACCGAGTATGTGGCGGCCGGCCGCTTCCAGGGCACCGGCACGAATGTGGTTGGCGTGCCTGAATCGATTTTCGTTGATGGGCTCAACGATCTCTACATGTATTGCTACGATGTGTATGAGCGCATTAATAACGGACAGACGGTGAACTACACCATCAACCTGAATGGCGAACTTGCCCGCACGCAGGACTTTCTTGGCGCGGTGAATTCCGTGATGAGTCAGAGTAAATCGACCTACGATCCTTATGCTTGGCTGCATCCGGTCAATGGTTACCAGGGCGCCGCGATTCAGCTCGGCATCTGGGAGAGCAAGTACGAAACCAGCGCGGGCTGGGATCTTGGTGCTGGCAGCTTCAGCGCATCTGCGCTCGAGACGCCGACAGTGGATTGGTGGAATCAATTCAAGGGTGCGATTGACAGCACCGCGGCCCTTGACGGCAAGTACCTGATGACGTTCGAGGCCAGTGGTGCACAAGACATGATCGCCGGTGATCCACTTAATGTGCCGGAACCCGGGTCGCTGGCGCTGATCGGCGTCGGCTTGGCCGGCCTGGCTTTGGCGCGCCGGAACAAGGCGCAATAAGTCGCCAAGGCCTCGCAAAGGCTCACTGCACTGGCATCATGGGATTTCAGGCGTAGCGCTTGCTGCGCAAGTTATTCTTCATTTCCTGCAGCAAGGGCTGCAGCTTGTCGCCACCGATGCGCAAGGCGACGCAGGTGGCCAGGATGTCGATGATCATCAAATGCAGCAGGCGCGACACCATCGGGCTGTAGCGGTTGAAATGATGGACGGTCTGATGCAGGGCGCTGACCGGGATCTGGTCAAAGTCTGGCAGAAGTTGAATGCCCCGCGTTTTGACAACCTCATGCT
>DFWY01000026.1 GCA_002381615.1 Polaromonas sp. UBA4122
ATTCATTGAACGCTAAATGGTATAAGACGTCGTTAAGCTGGCAGAGGCATGGGTCGTCGTGACAAATCAGGCTGCCCTGCCAGTAACCCGGCGACCGAGATATCTTTGTCCAGCTACCCAGCCATTGGACAATCGGCCCATCAGCCAACTTTATTTCTTTTCCAGAATCACCAGCGCTATTCCGCCAAGAATGGCGCTCGACGCCAGCAACATGGGCACGGTGACGGCTTCGCCGATGAAGACGACACCGCCCAGCGCTGCAATCACCGGCACGCTCAACTGCACCGTGGCCGCATGGGTGGCTTTGATAGCGGGCAACGCCCGGTACCAGATGGCATAACCCAATCCAGAGGCCAGTGCGCCCGACAAGACAGCAAGCCCGAGGCCGGAACCGTCCAAAGACTGGTGCTTGAACATGAGCAAACTCAAAACCAGCGCCATAGGCACCGCGTGCATAAAGTTGCCTGCCGTCACTTGGGTAGGGTCGCCAACACCTTTTCCGCGCAGCGAATAAATGCCCCAGGCTACACCCGCGCTCAACATGGACAGCGAGCTGAGCAACGTAGGTGCAGCCAGCCCCGGCAGCATCAGTGCCACAAGCCCCGCCAACGCGAGCGCAAACCCGACAAGCTGCAGCTTGTGCATACGTTCGCCCTTGAATACGCCATAGCCAATCATCGTGGCCTGCACCGAACCAAACAGCAAAAGTGCTCCCGTGGCCGCAGACATGCTGACATAGGCAAAAGAAAAGCCCGCGGCATAAACAAACAGCGCACAGGCCGACAGCCAGTTGCCGCCACTCCGTTCACCCGCGCGAGCTGTTGAACCAGTGCCACTTTTTAGCCGCACTACCAACCACAGCATGCAAGCACCAGACAGCATGCGCATGGTGGTGAAACTGGCCGCGTCGATGCTGGTGTGTTTGAGCGCAATGCGGCATAGCAGCGAATTGCCAGCAAATGCCAGCATGGCCAGAGATACCAAAATAACTAACCGTAGTTGGGACATGGTGCGGGCTGTGAAAGAGGTGGCAATTTGGCAGGCATCATGCATGGATCATACGAAGAAACTGGCCTCAGTCCCCGTAAAATATACGCAAGCAGCTATACAAAATATAGCAAAATGTCGTCAGGATAGGGCCGGAATTTGACTTCTCAGCTTTGCTGGGTCTTGCTGGATGGTTTGCCAAACGATGGCATGGTATACCGTGAAATAGCCGTTCGAAAGTGCGTTACGCATTTCGTAGGCGAAGCCCCAAGGCACCTCCGAGTGCTGCGAGGCAAAAGCAGGGTGGTTTTTTGCAACGTTGTTGCATGCCTCGCCAATCACTTCCAGATCACGGACAACGGCATCGCGGGTTTTACGATCCGCTTGCCAGGTGTTGGCGGGATTCGTCGCCATCAGCTTGATGCCATTTCGTTGAAACTCATTACGAGGCCGCGCGAAATGCTGCCCTTTGAGGCACCACGCGCTAAACTTGCTTCGAGCGTTACGTTGGCCGGTTGAGTCCACGAGCGCCTGGTTTGCGCAAGAATGCTCTCGCGCGACGCAGCAGGCGAGTCATGAAAGGAAAGAGCTATCTTATGCAGGCGATCTACCAGAGAATTTCCTTGTCCGGGCTCGGTGAGGCCATGGTTAATGGCCAGGGCAAGCCGATAACCCTGACAGGCACGGCACAGGCAAGCTCCCGGATGAGGCTCAGCGCGTGAGCGAAGCACAGTTTCGTCTGCTGACAGACGTGATGCCCCAGATCGTCTGGATGATGCAAGCGGATGGCTCGTACACCTACTTCAATCAAAGGTGGCTTGACTACACAGGCTTGTCCATGGACGAGAGCCTGGTCCACGGCTGGACCCGTCTCATTCATCCCGATGACAGCCTGCGGGCTTCCAGGCTTTGGCAGCAGGCGTTGGGCAGTGGCGAGGCCTGTGAGATCGAATGCCGGCTGCGTCGGGCAGACGGCGTCTATCGCTGGATGCTGGGCCGTGCACTCCCGCAATGTGATGCGACGGGCCAAACCACTCAATGGCTGGGTACTTTGACCGATATTGACGACCTGAAACAGGCCACGGCGCTTCTGGAGAAAAATCTCTCCATGAACCGGATAGCCGGCAGGGTTGCGCGCCTGGGTGGATGGACGATTGAACTGCCGGATCGCACCCTGACCTGGTCGGATGAAAACTGCGCTATTCACGACGTCCCGCCAGGTTATAAGCCGACCCTTGAAGAGGGGATAGGCTACTTTCTTCCGGAGCATCGGGAGATAGTGATCCGTCATGTGGAGGCTTGCGCGCAACACGGCACGCCTTACGAATTTGTGCTTCCCAAGATGACCGCCAAGGGCCGGCGCATCTGGGTGCGTTCCATCGGCGAGGCGGTGCGTGATGCTGCAGGACAAATTGTCCGCATGCAAGGTGCATTTCAGGACATCTCGGAGCAGAAGGCGGCTGAAGCGCACACGCTTGCCCTGGAGACGCAGCTCAGCACCACGCTGGAGAGCATCACCGACGGTTTTTGCCTGATCGACAAAGACTGGAAGTTCACCTTCCTGAACGGTCAGGCAGAACGCATGCTCAAGCGCCGCCGGAAGGACGTGCTGGGCAAAACCCTGTGGCAGGAATTCCCCGAGGCCGTGGGCACGCGCATGGAGCGCGAATACCGTTTAGCGGTTGAAGAGCAACGCACGACCCGCTTTGAGACCTTTTATCCACCGCTCAAGATCTGGTTTGATATCCACGTTTATCCCACAGAGGCGGGGCTCGCGGTTTACTTCCAGGACATCACCCAGAGACGCCTGGAACATGCGCAGTTGCGACTGCTTGAAACGGCGGTGTCCCGCCTGAACGACATGGTCGTCATCACGGAAGCTGAACCTTTCGATGACTCGGGCCCGCGAATTGTTTTTGTGAACGATGCTTTCGAGCGTTCCACCGGCTACAGCCGGGAGGACGCCATCGGAAATACCTCAAGGCTTCTCTGGGGACCCAAAACGCAGCATGCCGAGCTGGACCGAATTCGCGCCGCCATGGAAAAGTGGCAACCTGTGCGCGCGGAAATTGTCATTTATACCAAGGCCGGCAAGGAGCTCTGGCTGGAAACAGATATTGCGCCCATCGCCGACGAGTCTGGCAGATACACCCATTGGGTGGCTGTGGAGCGCGACATCACGGAGCGCAGGCAACAGCAGGAAGAAATTCTCAGCCTCAATAGCGAACTCGAAGAACGGGTGCTGTTGCGCACCGCCCAGCTCGTAGCGGCGAACAAGGAACTGGAGTCTTTTGCTTATGCCGTATCCCATGACCTGCGTTCGCCTCTGAATACCATCCACGGGTTCAGTCAGTTGCTGGCGAAAATCGATGCAGAGAATATCAGCGAAAAGGGCAAGCACTACCTGGATCGAATCGGTGTTGGGGTCGAGCAGATGGGCGAGTTGATTGAGGGCTTGCTGACCCTTGCGCACCTTTCGCGCGAGCAGCTCAAGTCAGAAAATGTTGATCTTTCGGCAGTCGCCCGGCTGATCGAACAGGACCACCGCGAGCGGGAGCCGCAGCGTCAGGCGCAGGTGCATATTCAAGACGGCCTGAGCGCGCACGGTGACCCCCGCTTGCTGTCGGCCGTCTTGCAAAACTTGCTGGCTAACGCGTGGAAATTCAGTTCCAAGAAGTCGGCGGCACGGATTGATGTGGGCAGCGAGTTGGGAGCCGATGGCGACACCATCTTTTTTGTCAAGGACAACGGTGCCGGGTTTGACATGGCCTACGCACACAAACTTTTCGGCACCTTCGAACGCCTTCATTCGCCCGGGGATTTCGCTGGAACCGGCATCGGGCTGGCGACTGTGAAGCGCGTCATTGAACGCCACGGCGGCCGCGTCTGGGCTGAAAGCAAATTGAACGAAGGTGCCACGTTTTATTTCACTTTGAATCGGGCGGCGATCAAATTGGTCAACTGAATGCTGCAATCCCAAAACGCCACGCAGCCTTTGGAAATTTAATTGGAATCTGACCTTCATGGCACTACCTTAGGGAAAAGCCGAAATCCAAAGTTTGAAAAAAATCAATCAATAGGCCAATTCTGGATGCCAGATTTCGCCTGCATGACGGAGTTTCTGCCGGTGGGGGCGTTAAGGTAGTGCCATGAGTGCCTGACCCCATTTATTCGCTTCGGTGCCAGGGCCAGCCCGGCCACCGAAGCGTCGGGATTGTCCAGTGCCAGATCAGGAAAATCAACCCAGTTCTGCCCGTTATCAAGTGTTTGAGCCACGGCCACCTTGCCCGCCGGGCGCTGGTCGCGCATCAGCGCCAGCCAGTGTGATTCGCTCACCATCAACAGCGTGGGTTGCAGCAAGTGCCGACGACTGGAAATGCGCACCACGCCTTTGAACTCGCCGCTATCTGCACATCGGCTGTGCTTTCGTGCGTGCCCGCAAACCAGAATGCCATCACGGCAGATAGGTGCGCGGCTGGCATCGCCAGAAGGCTGCTGGCATGCGCTGCCGCCGGTGTGTTGACGGGCAGGGGAACGTGGTCCCGGCCAATCGGCACCACGGGGCCATCCACCGCCACTTTCTCCAGGGTGGGCCACACGGCTTGTGCCAACGGCGTCATCCCAGCGCGACGCTCCATATCCAGCCCAATCAAAGCAGCGCAGATCAGATCAGATCAGATCAGATCAGCAGACCGCAGAGTAGTCGCAGGCTGGAAGAACGGCTAACCCCTGATGGCCACCCAAATTCCC
>DFWY01000099.1:0-4302 GCA_002381615.1 Polaromonas sp. UBA4122
GATCAAGCGTGACATCTCAGGCATGGGCAAATGGCTGTTTGTCGGTGCCGTCGTGGTCATGATTGGCAGCATCATCAACATGTTTGTCGGCTCGTCGGCCGGCATGATGGCCATCTCAGTCGCCGTGATTGCAATCTTCAGCGCCTACATGCTGTATGACCTGAAGCAGATCCTGGACGGTGGCGAAACCAACTACATCACCGCTACCCTGGCTTTGTACCTGGACCTCTTCAATGTCTTCCAGGCCTTGCTGGCCCTGCTGGGTATTTTTGGCGGCGAACGCGATTAAAGCGCTCTGCAGCAAAGAAAAAAGGGCCGGCTGGCCCTTTTTTCATGGTCGCCAAAACTGATCACAACCTCTCGAACACCGCCATGGATTCCACATGCGCCGTGTGCGGGAACATGTTGACCACGCCCGCCGCCGTGCAGCGGTAACCGCCCTCTCCCACCAGCAAGCCCGCATCGCGCGCCAGAGTGGCCGGATTGCAACTCACATACACAATGCGCTGGGGCGGTGTCCAATCGCCCAGCATCAGGCTCTGCTGCTGCCCCGCAGCGTCGCAGGGCACGCCAGTCACAACTTGCTGGTGCAGTGCGGCCAGCGACTTGAACAGTTCAAAGGCCCCTTCGCGTGGCGGGTCAACCAGCCATTTGTCGGCAACACCGTCTTTTATCAGCAAGGCCGGCGTCATCTCAAACAGGTTTCTTGCTACAAATTTAGTAGCAGCCAGCGCAGGACGGACATCGGATGCAGCCTTATTCCTCTCAAAATTCTGGCGTGAACGGGCGACCAGCTCGTCGCTGCCCTCAATGCCCAGCACTTCGCGCGCACGCGTGGCCAGCGGCAGCGTGAAATTGCCCAGGCCGCAAAACCAGTCAATCACCCGCTCATGCGGCTGCACGCCCAGCAGGCGCAGCGCACGGGACACCAGCACCTGGTTGATATGCGGGTTGACTTGGGTGAAATCGGTCGGTTTGAAGGGCATGACGACGCCGAACTCCGGCAAGCCGTAGCTCAGCTCCGAAGCCTGCCCTGAGCCTATCGAAGGGTCCAGCAGCTTGACAGTCTCCAGCCCGCCGGGCTGCAACCACCACTGCAAGCCCGGGTTTGCCGCGGCAAAGTCCCGCAGCCGGGCCAGATCGCCCTCGCTGAGCGGCTCCATATGCCGCAGCACCATGGCCGTCACCGCATCGCCACACGCCAGCTCGATCTGCGGCAGGGTTTCTTTGGCGTCCATGCTGCCAATGAGTTGGCGCAGTGGCACCAGCAGGTCGCTCACGTGCCGGGGCAGCACATGGCATTCGGTCATGTCGGCCACATAGCCGCTCTTGCGCTCATGAAACCCGACCAGCACGACGCCCTTTTTGCGCACATAGCGCACCGACAGGCGGGCACGGTAGCGGTAAGCCCAGGCCGGCCCTTCAATCGGCCTAAGCAGGTTCTCGGCCTTGACCTTGCCGATATGCCAGAGATTGTCTTCGAGCACGCGCTGCTTGACGGCCACCTGCGCGCCCACATGCAAATGCTGCATCTTGCAGCCGCCACACGCCCCCGTGTGCATGCCGAAGTTGGGGCATGCCGGGCGCACCCGCTGAGACGACTCGCGGTGAATTGCCATCAGCGTGGCTTTTTCAAAAGTGCTTTTCTTGCGGTAAACGTTGGCGGTCACCAGCTCAAAAGGCAGGGCCCCTTCAATGAACACGACCTTGCCGTCAGCCCGGTGGGCAATGCCCTGGGCTTCAATGTCAAGCGACTCCACGGCAAGCAGATCAAGCGGGTAGTCCGCAGACGCGGCGGGCTTTTTTTTCTGGTTTTCTTCGGTCATCATCCATTGTCTCAGGCCGCAGCATCAATCTTCTGAGCGCTCAGAAAAGGCGTGGTGCCTGGCCGCGTGACAGACCGGAAAGGAGCGGGATATGCTATGAAATCAATAGCTTGCAGCGCCCGTCATGCTTGGTCTGGAGGCCAAATAACCTCGCGTCTCTTAAACTCCCTAAAACACAAGCCCCTCTAAAAAAAGGCGTCCGGCAGCGCAGGACTCCTTTTTCCTTCAGTGCCAGCCGCTTATTTGGCGGGAAGGTATTTAGCCGGATCGACCGGTTTGCCCTGACGGCGGATTTCAAAATGCAGCTTCACGCGGTCAGCATCACTGTTGCCCATCTCGGCGATCTTCTGGCCTTTTTTGACCGTCTGGTCTTCCTTGACGAACAGCGTCCGGTTGTGCGCATAGGCCGTGAGGAAGGTGCTGTTGTGCTTGAGAATGACCAGATTGCCATAGCCCCGCAGGCCCGCACCGGCATACACCACACGACCATCTGCAGAAGCCATCACGGCATCACCGGCCTTTCCCGCTATATCGAGCCCCTTGTTCTTGGCCTCGTCAAAGCCCGCGAGCAGCGTGCCTTGGGCAGGCCAGATCCACGCAACGTCTTCATCGCCATTGGCTGCAGGTGCAGGTGCAGGTGCAGGGCTGGCGCTGGCCGGGGCCGACGCAGGCCTTGCTGCGCTGGCAGCCTGAGCCGGTGCGCTGGAAGCTGAGGTGCTTGAGGCGCCCGAGGACACGGGCCGCGTCACCACCAACGGGTTGTCGCTGGTGAACGGCACCACGCGCAATACCTGTCCGACTTCAATGATGTTGGGGTTTTCAAGGTTGTTCCAGCGCACGATGTCGCGCCAGTTCTGGCCGTTTTCCAGGCCGATGCGGATCATGGTGTCACCGGGCTTAACGGTGTAGTAACCAGCTTTACCGGCATTTTCAAAACCCGGCAGTGGCTTGACGTCGCCAAGGTCGACCGCGCCTGGAACCTGACGCGACAGGCCGGTGCCGCGATCTTCAACCGGTGCATTGGAGTGGGAGCGCGAGGCGCAGCCTGCCGCCAGCAGCATGACGGCGGCCAATGCGCAGGGCAGCGCCAATCTGCTCGCCAAGCGGGTACTGTGACCTGCGCCTGCGGTGACTAGAGACTCCACCCTGTTCGGGCGTGTGGTTTGATTCATTGGTTCTTTCGTCTTCAATCTCAACCCAGTAAGGTTTATCTTCAGCTTGTACCTGATTTTAAAGGTACAAAGTGGACGGCTTCCAGCAGGGTCTGCCTGACACCCTGGGGGGTTTTGTCAACCACCACCAGCGCCTGCGCACCGCTGGCCGTTTGCATGGGGGCCACCAGACGTCCGCCCATGGCCAGTTGTTCTATCCAGGCGGTCGGAATGGCTTGCCCACCCGCCGCCGCGATGATGGCGGCATAAGGTGCACCCTTGGCATAACCCATCATGCCATCACCGAACAGCAGGTGTACATTGGGTAGCCGCAAAGTCCGCAAATTCTCCCTGGCTTTGTCGTGCAAGCCGCGCAGCCGCTCGATGCTGTAGACCTCGGTTGTCAAATGACTGAGTACGGCGGCCTGGTAACCGCAGCCGGTGCCGATCTCGAGCACGCGCCCCAGCTTGCCACTCGCGTCGAGAGCGCCACCCCGAAGCAACTCCAGCATGCGCGCCACCACATTGGGCTTTGAGATGGTCTGGCCCAGGCCAATCGGCAGGCTGGTGTCCTCATAGGCCTGGTTGACCAGTGCCGTATCCACAAAGCGGTGGCGCTCCACCAATCCCATGGCCGCCAGCACCTGCGCGTCTGACAGGCCTTGTGCCGCGAGCTTGTGCACCATCCGTGCACGCACGGCTTGCGAGTCCAGCCCGACGCCATCTGGCGCGATGGTTTGGGTAATTTGTTTTATGCCATTTTGAGATTTAGCCATTACAGGACCTGCGTAGTCCGCTATTAATTTAGTAGCAGACGGCACGCCCGCATCGGGTTTCAAGCGCACGGGAAACGCTGGGCGGGCCAGCGCCGAAGGCACTTTTACCGTGGGGTTGAAAGGCGGCTTGAGAGGGGACTTCATGCGTCTGCCCTCAGTGCGCCTGTGTCAGCTTCGCGGCTGTTTGTGCCCAGTAGGGCAGCCGCTCGTGATCGGTCAAATCCACATGAAGCGGTGTGATGGAGACAAACCGTTGGCTGGTCGCGTAAAAGTCAGTGCCCTCGCCCGCCTCCTTGGCAGGTCCGGCGCTGCCGATCCAGTACATGGTTTCGCCGCGCGGACTGGTCTGCGTGATCACGCGCTCTGCGGCATGGCGGCGCCCCAGGCGCGCCACTTTAATACCCTGAATCTGATCGTCCGGCAAATTAGGGATGTTCACATTAAGCAGCCAGGGGGCAAGCGCTGGCTGCGCCCCGTCAGCCGCCACTTCGAGCGAAGGCATCAGCTGCTGCACCAGGTCGCACGCACGATGGGCCGCCACTTCGATAT
>DFWY01000099.1:4361-8368 GCA_002381615.1 Polaromonas sp. UBA4122
AAGAGACAGATATAGGCCCAACCTTTTTCGGTTTGCGAAAACGCGATCGAGGGAATGCCGAACAAATAGCCTTCCATGGCCGCACCCACGGTGCCGGAGTAAATGGTGTCGTCGCCCATGTTGGCACCATCGTTGATACCTGAAACTACAAGATCTGGCCGGTAACCCAGCAGGCCCGTGAGGGCAATGTGCACGCAGTCCGCGGGCGTCCCGTTGATGTGGCGAAAGCCGTTGGCCGCCGTCTGCACATACATCGGCGAATGCAGGGTCAGTGCGTTGGATTTGGCGCTGTTGTTTTGCTCGGGCGCCACCACCTCGACATCCGCGACGGTTTTAAGCGCTTCATACAGGGCAATGATGCCGGAGGCCTGGTAACCGTCGTCGTTGCAAATCAGAATTTTCATAGTGTAATTTTACGGTCACGGCGGTGACAGCCGACACAGGTCTTTGAACGCACCAAGCTTGTGGCCTTGCCTATGATGCATGGTTAAATCATTTCCGCTCATTATTCTCGCTTTCTTATTGGCCCTCCACGTTGCCCATTATTTTCGGAGACACCTCATGCAAGCCTGGCTTTGTGAAAACCCCATCGGCGTAGACGCCCTGACCTGGAAAGAGCTGCCAACGCCGCAGCCCAAAGCGGGCGAGGTACTCATTGAGATCAGAGCGGCCAGCCTCAATTTTCCTGACCTGCTGATCGTGCAGAACAAATACCAGATCAAACCGCATCTACCCTTTGTGCCGGGCTCTGAATACGCAGGCGTGGTTCAGGCCGTGGGCGAAGGCGTGAAACACCTGCAGGTCGGCCAGAACGTCGCCTGTCTGTCGGGTACGGGCGGATTTGGCACGCACACCCTTGCGCCAGCGGCCTTGTGCATGCCGCTGCCCGCCGGGTTTTCGCATGTGGACGCGGCCGCCTTCATCATGATTTACGCCACCTCCTGGCACGCACTGATGGACCGGGCGCAACTTAAGGCGGGCGAAACCGTTCTGGTGCTGGGTGCCGCAGGCGGCGTAGGCAGCGCCGCCGTCCAGATTGCAAAAGCAGCCGGTGCGCGCGTGATTGCCGCTGCCTCGACTGACGAGAAATGCGCCCTTTGCACCTCGATTGGAGCGGACGCCACCATCAACTACGCCAGCAAAAATCTGCGCGACGAAATCAAGCGACTGACTGACGGCAAAGGCCCGGATGTGATTTACGACCCGGTAGGCGGCGACTATGCCGAGCCGGCTTTCCGCTCCATCGGGTGGCGTGGGCGTTATCTGGTGGTGGGTTTTGCATCCGGCTCCATCCCTTCATTGCCGCTGAATCTCACGCTGCTCAAAGGCGCCTCCATCGTCGGCGTGTTCTGGGGTGACTTTGCCAAGCGTGAACCCAAAGCCAACGCAGTCATGATGGCCGAGCTGGCCAATTGGTACGCCCAGGGCAAGATCAAACCGGTGATTGACCGCACCATGCCCATGGCGGAGCTCAAGGCGGCTTATGCCTACATGGGCTCCCGGGGCGTCATGGGCAAGCTGGTGATGGTGAATTGACAGGCTTTAAAACGTTCACCACGAACTACCAAAAAAGTCCACAAATGTGCGTTTTTGTTGCGGCGCTGATTCAGCCCGGCCGACATATGCAGCGACACAGGACACGTTACTGGTATGCTGAAGACTCATTACCGAAGGGTAGCCCATGAGCAAACCGACGATGCTGGTGGTGGAGGACAACCCCGACCACCTCGAATTGACCCTGACCACCCTGCAACAAAACGGTGTGTCCCACGCTATCGTGGTCGCCCGCGATGGACTGGAAGCCCTTGACTATCTGTTCTGCCAGGGTAATTACCGAGACCGTAACCCGGACGATCAACCCGAACTGGTCTTGCTGGACTTGGGGCTACCCGGGATGAACGGCCTGGCGGTCATGCAGCGCATGCGGGACGACCCTCGAACGTTTTTTGTTCCAGTCGTCATGCTGACTTCGGCGAGCGAACAGTCTGAAGCGGTGCTTGCGTTTAAAGGCGGACTCAACAGCTACGTGAGCAAGCCGCTGGACTACTGTGACTTTGAAGACAAGCTGCGGCAGGTCAGGGAGTACTGGCACACCTCCAACCTTGCGCCACTCACCGCCACAGACGCCTGACTGTTGCTGCCAGCGCGGATTTGACCAGCGTGCCGATGATTGACTGCCCAGGCGACATCGGCCTGTGGTCCGCGATTTGCCTTGTTTCTCTTGGCTATTTGGGTGGTCAATGATTTGTCGGCATCCTGGTCAAATCCGCACCGGCAGCAGCAACTTCAACCTCAGATTCTGAGCTTCAGGCATACTTCGGGTCCGCTGCGTCATTCTGTCGAATCGCGGTCATTACTGCCCCGATGAATACAGAAGCAATTTCTCCATTCGGCGAACGCCGCTACCACGCCTGGAATGACCATGTGAAAGCCCTCCACGGGGGCCGGGTACAGAAGGTCTCGATCGCTGCGGGGTTCACGTGCCCCAACCGCGACGGCTTGGTCGGCACCGGCGGCTGCACTTTCTGCAACAACGCCAGCTTTACGCCGGGCTACCTGGATCGCCGACAGCCCATCACCGAACAGATCGACGCTGGGCTGCTTTTTCTGCGTCGGCGCTATCCCGGTACGCAGCACTACATCGCTTATTTTCAGAGCTATACCAACACCTACGGTGAATTCAAACGGCTGCGAGCCTGCTACGAGGAGGCGCTATCCCATCCGCAGATCAGCGGCCTTGCGATCAGCACCCGCCCCGATTGTCTTCCCTCGGAAGTACTAGACTATCTCGCGGTGCTCGCACGCGAACACATCATCGAACTCGAGATCGGCGTTGAATCCTGCAACGACGCGGCGCTGGCAAGGGTCAATCGCGGCCACGATTTCGCCGCCAGCGTTGACGCGATCCGCCGCTCTGCAGCGCGCGGACTGGAAGTCACCGCCCATCTGATGCTCGGCCTCCCGGGCGAGTCATACGAGAGCATGCTCGACGGTGCCCGTCATCTCTCGGCACTGCCGATTCGGGCGCTCAAGCTTCATCAGCTGCAACTGGTACGCGGCACCGCCCTAGCCCGCGAATGGCAGCGCAATCCCGATGCCGTACCGCTGTTAGACGAGCAGACCTGCCTCAGCCTGTTGGCCGATTTCATCGAGCGCCTTGCACCCTCGATCCTGCTCCAGCGCGTGGGTAGCGAAGTGCCGCCTGCACTAAAACTGGCGCCGCACTGGAACCTCCGTCTGTCCGAACTCGCCCCGCGGATCTCGGCTGAACTTTCACGTCGCGGCAGCTGGCAGGGCTGTCGATACCTGCCGACCACAGCCGGTTCAAGCTGAATAGTAACCATCCCCCGGCAAAGCCGGGGGCTTTCAAAATTGTGAGCCGCTCAAAGCGGCCAAGTAACCTTTTCATTTTTCTTGCCAAGATGTCCAGTCCCGGCAGGCCTTCTAAAGAGCAGTTTTCTAGCGTTCAAGTCGACCGATCCAGAACTGGTCCGAATGACCGATTTCAAATTCCGCATCAACGAGCGCTTCCGCTACGAGCACGACTTCGGCGACTGCTGGCAACACTCGGTTCGCATTGAAGCGCGCCTGCCGCTGGAAAAGAAGCATACCTATCCCAGCCTCGCATCCTGCTGACGCTTCTGTCCTACGCCACGGCCACTTGGTTGCCGACAGCCGTCCTCTCCTACAAAGGTATGCGAACTGCCCCGACACCCCGGCCGTACGGCCTCTTTTTGCCCGCCTTTGAACAGTCGCACCACCTCCAGCTTGAACTCCAAGGTGTATTTGCCCCGAACTTGTACGCCTTTGATATTTCTCAATTCGCAATCTCCAATCTCTGAATTTAATCAGCAGCTATGGAGTACGTTTTTCGGCGGCTAAATCACCCGCCGATAAAAAAAAGGAGGAAAACAATGAGCACAATTACGACGAAAGACGGTCCGCAGATCGATTACAAGGACTGGGACACCGGACAATCTGTGATGTTCAGCCATGGCTGGCCCCTC
>DFWY01000083.1:0-4238 GCA_002381615.1 Polaromonas sp. UBA4122
ATGAGCTGGCCGCTGTTGACGCGACACCTGCTGCCATTCGGGCGGTGCTCTTGCCGCAGCAGTTCACACCGCTACGACAAAAAAAGCCCATGGCAAAGAAAAAACAATCCTTTACGGGCACTCCATCAATCAACGCGCTTACCGCTGCCTTCATTAAATAAGTGCGCCTTGGCGGCATCAATTTGCAGCCCCACGATGTCATCGGCACTGACCTCTGTTCTCCCATGCAAAACCACGGTGAGTGTTGTTTCGCCCACCTGAAGCACGAGCTCCGTCTCCGCGCCGGTGGGTTCCACCACAACCACCCTGGCCGCAATCCCTTGTCCCGCCGCAGTGATGCCAATGTCACCTGGCCGGATGCCATAGTGAACGGTCTGACCATCCAGGCCCGTGCCAGTTGCAACGGCCGGCCACTGATAACCCTGCGCTTCTACCCAGGCACGCCCATCGCGTTGGCGCAAGATGCCCTTGAAAACATTCATGGAGGGTGAACCGATAAATTGCGCCACGAACAAATTGCCCGGGTGATCAAACAGCTCCAGCGGAGTGCCGATCTGCTCAATGATGCCGTCATTCATCACCACAATGCGGTCAGCCATCGTCATGGCCTCGATCTGGTCATGTGTGACGTAAACCGTGGTTGTTTTTAGCCGCTGGTGCAGGGCCTTGATTTCGGCGCGCATCGCCACGCGCAGCTTGGCGTCAAGGTTGGAGAGCGGCTCGTCAAATAGAAAAACCTTGGGGTCGCGAACGATCGCACGTCCCATTGCGACCCGTTGACGTTGCCCACCTGACAGCTCACGGGGAAAACGATCCAGAAGAGGATCAAGGTTCAGGATGCGCGCGGCATCACCCACTCGTCTGTTGGTGAGCTCGGCATCGGCTTTGCGCAGCTTGAGACTGAAAGCCATGTTGTCCCGCACGGTCATGTGCGGATACAGCGCATAGCTTTGAAATACCATCGCGATATCGCGGTCTTTGGAGTCAAGGTCATTGATGACGCGGTTATCGATTGCGATTTCGCCGTCGCTGATCTCCTCCAGCCCCGCAAGCATGCGCAGCAAGGTAGATTTGCCACAGCCCGAAGGGCCTACCAGCACCACAAACTCGCCATCAGCGATGTCAAAAGTGATTCCGTGAATGATCTTGATCTTGCCGAAACTTTTTTCAATATTACGAAATGATACGGTTGCCATAGGGCCTGTCTCTTGTGGGTCAGCTCTTCACGGCGCCTGCCGTCAGGCCGGAAACCATGTAACGCTTGAAGGTGTAGTAGATCGCCGCCGGCGGCAGTGCGTAAATCAGCCCCGTGGCCATGAGTAATTCCCAGGGTGAATCGTCGGCTGATAGAAAACTGCCCAAGGCCACCGCCAGTGTGATAGTACGATCATTGGATAACAGCAAAAACGCAAAAAGGTATTCGTTCCATGCCAGCAGCAGCGAATAAGTGCCGACCGCCACCAGCGAAGGCACCATCAGTGGCAGGTACACCAGCCGGAACAGTTGCAGCGCTGAAGCGCCGTCCATTTTTGCCGCCTCGTCCAGTTCATACGGCAATTTATCCGAGGCTTGTTTGAGCACCCAGATACAGTATGGCGAAGCAATCGTCACCATGGCCAGAATCAGGGACCACTGGCTGTTGAGCAAGCCATAGTTGCCCATGGTTTTGTACATCGGAACCGCCAAAAAGGCGGCCGGGATGAAGTAGGTGAATAGCGCCAGATTCATCACCAGACGCCCGCCACGCACTTTCAGGCGACTGATGGCAAAGGCCGCAGCAGTCGACACAAACAGGGTAATCATCCCCACCGTAACAGCAATGAACAATGAATTCCAGAACTGCAGCCAGAAGTGATTCAGATAGAAGTGCTGCTCTGTCAGCACCACCTCAAAGTTGTGCAAGGTCGGATGCGTGGGCCAAAGTCGTCCCGACGTCGCCGTGTCGCGGGGTGATATGGCGAACAGGATCATGTGATAGACCGGAATGATGGACCACAGAAACAATGGAATGCCAATCAGCAGCAGCTTGGCCTCAGTCGCCACAGCCTTGAGTGTCAGGCGTTTCATTTGGACAACCGTTTCATCATGAAGTAGATCAGCGGCAGCACCAGCGGCATGGCAACGACGATGGAAGCCATCGACAAGTCCACCTGGTCCAACCGCAAGTAGCGGATGCCCAAGGTGGCCAGCACATGCGTCAGATCGGCAGGGCCCCCGCCCGTGAGCAGGTACACGCTGTTGAAATCCCCCAAGGTCCAGATCATCGACAAAATAGTGGAGGTCAGGTACAGCGTCTTCAAGGAGGGCCAAGTGATAAACCTGAACTTCTGCCAGTTCGATGCGCCATCCACCGAGGCAGCTTCATACTGTTCTGCCGGGATTGCCAATCGTCCCGCAATCAAAATGAGGGTCCAGAAAGGCAGTGACTTCCAGATATGCATCAGAATGGCAAATGTCAGCGCGAGTGTCGGGTCGTTCAGCCAGTTCGGGCCATCAGCACCGGTCAAGCGGAAGATCAGCGAATTGATCACGCCCCATTCAGGATTGAGCATGAAACGGACCGACAAGATGGTGGGGATCGAGGGCAACGCCCAAGGCAGGATAAACAACACCGAGAGCCATTTGATCCACCTTCGGGTCTGCACAAAAAAGCCGGACAAACCCAGCGCGATCAGCATCTTGATGTTGATGCCGACGATCAAAAATATCAGGGTATTGACAACCGACCGGTAAAAAATGGGATCTTCAAAAAGCTTGACGTAACTTTGCGGATGGCGCGCCAGCCACAAGCCGTACCCCACCGGATAAATCACAAAGACAAGAAAAATCAGGAGATAGGGAATGACCAGCACCAGTCCCCAAAACTCCCATGAAGACATTCCCCGGGCGGCTGTTGGGGCAGGCGCCCGGCTCTTATCGAGAGTGAGTGTGCTCATGGTTTTTTCAGGTGTGCAGTCGCCCCAAACTGGGGCGACCGACACGACTCTATCGTAGGTTGGACGTTATCGCCTAGCCGGCGATGGCTTTGATGCGCGCAATCATTTCATCGACAGCTTTATCCACCGGGATTTTCTCGCTGACAATGCGGTTCATCGCCTTGGCCCACACATTTTCGTTATTGATAATGGTGAACTTGTAGTTCTTGGTGAACTCAAACGTCACAGTCCCTGCCATGAACTGGTTGTACACCGACAGGCGGTGCCGATCGGCTTTCCAGAACGGACTTTGCTGGGCGACCTTGGTCACCGGGAACCAGCGGCCCAGGGAGCCTTCCACGTAAGGCGTCAGATTTTCTTCCTGCAGCAGGAAGCTGACAAACTCCTTGGCACGGGCCTTGTTCTTGGAGTCTTTGAAAATGACGCCTGTTTTCACGGCTGCACGGTACTGCATCTTGGTGCCGTCCGGTTTGTTTGGAAAGCCGGCCGTGCGAATCAGCTCCGTGTAGTTTTTCTTGGCGATGGCGCGCTCCTCCGGCTTGAGCGCTTCGTTGTTCATGTCGTCAAGCCATTTCGCCGCGATCGAAATCGTGGCATTGTGCGTCATGATGATGGTCTTGTTGTGGAATGCGACGTTGTTGTCCGGGTCCGCCCAGCTGGTTGACGACGGGGGAGTGCAGCCATCGAGATACGGCTTGATGTAGTCGGTCATCGCGCTGATCAGACCGGCGCGGACCTTTGGATCGTCGACCAGCAATTTCCCGTTGTCGTCGACCAGTTTGACGTTATAGGCATCCATAAACGTCAGAAACGAGTAGAACGCGTCGGTAGATGAGACGCCCATGGGCATGCCGATTCCGAACGTGCGCATGCCGGTCTTCTTGCGGTAAGCCGGCTGCACCTTGCTGCACCAGAACGACCAGTAGCCTTTCCAGTCCGTCGGAATGTCGGCTTCCTTGAAGCCCGCTTCCGCCAGCATGTCAGACCAGTATTGGATGTGCATGGTCTGCTGCTTGAGCGGGAAAGCGTAGTAGCCTTTCTTCTTGGTGACATTGTTGTAAAGATAGGTGGTTTCAAGCGTATTGGGTGCAAACCTATCCTTGATCGGATTGATCACGTCACTGATGTCTTCGAGCTTGCCGTCAAAAGCCCATTTTCCCGTGACCTGGAAGTCATACGGGTCCCCATAGGCCACATCCGGAGGGTTGCCGGAATCCAGCGCAGCCACGGACTTCGGAATCACGTCAATTTGCGAATACTGCGACAACTCGACTTTGACGTCCTTGTGTTTCTCTTCGAATT
>DFWY01000083.1:4435-4732 GCA_002381615.1 Polaromonas sp. UBA4122
GTCCTTGTGTTTCTCTTCGAATTTCTTGATGACTGAAAACAAGGCGTCATCTTCGGCCTTGTAATAACCCTTGACCCACCAGACAGTGAGTTTTTCCTGGGCGACAGCCTGGCCGCCGGCCAATAGCGCCGTGGTCATGAGTACCGTCGTGGCAAGTAGTTTGAATTTCATCGATAGTCTCCTTGTGTAGTGAGTGAGGAAAAGTTTTGCGGGGATCAGGACGCTTTTAGCGGCGAGGCGGGTTGATGGACGCGGCGCATGCCGATGTACACCTCTTTTATTTCAGCGATGTTGGTC
>DFWY01000049.1 GCA_002381615.1 Polaromonas sp. UBA4122
TAAGAGACAGAGCGTGCTCGGCGCGCTGCTGGAGCTGGCCGGAGAAAAAGCCCAGCCGGTGCAAGTTGCAGCCGAAGAGCCAATCGACGCGGTCTGGGAAGAGCCGGTCGTTTTTGACGGCTGCTCGTCCAAGGGCCAGGCCAGGCCTGACCAGCCGCAACCGATTCACATCGTCCGCAAGGGACGTCCTGTCGAAGGAACGCAAGCATGACCACGCTGAACGATTTTCTTTTTGGTATCTATCCCTACATCTGCCTGACGGTGTTCCTGCTCGGTAGCCTGATCCGTTTCGACCGCGACCAGTACACCTGGAAGAGCGATTCCTCGCAACTGCTGCGCGCCGGCCAGCTGCGATGGGGCAGCAACCTGTTTCATGTGGGCGTGCTGTTCCTGCTTTTCGGTCACAGCTTTGGCCTGCTGACGCCGCACTTTATTTACGAGCCGTTCATCAGCGCGGGCGCCAAGCAGTTGATGGCCATGGTGTCGGGCGGTCTATTTGGCTTGCTGGGGTTCATCGGTATCTCCATTTTGCTGCACCGTCGCCTCTCTGACCCGCGGATTCGTGCCAACTCCAAGACCAGCGACATTGTGTTGTTGTGGCTGCTGTGGCTGCAGCTGGCGCTGGGTCTGGGAACCATCCCGCTGTCGGCCCAGCACCTGGACGGCAGCATGATGCTCAGGCTGGCCGAATGGGCGCAGCACATCGTGACCTTCCGCGGGGGCGCGCCAGAGCTGCTCGCCGAAGCGGGTTGGACGTTCAAGGCGCACATGTTCCTGGGGATGTCGATCTTCCTGATCTTTCCGTTCACCCGACTGGTGCATGTGTGGAGCGGGTTTGGCTCTGTGGCCTATCTCGTGCGTCCGTATCAGGTCGTGCGCAGCCGCCGCCTGGGTGTCACGGGGCGTAAGCCGCTGGGCAACCGTTAGAACATTGTTTGATCAGCGAGGTAATTTTCATGAGCATCCAGACGTCCACTATCACAGGCTGCGGTAGCAGCGCCTGCCAATGCGCCAGCACGGTGAGCGAGGCTGCGTTGCCGACAGCCTGCATCAACGGCATCGCTTTGCATGCGCCCGAGCAGCGCCCGGACACGGCCACGCTGCACGAATTGGCTTATTCCGAACTGCTGCGCCAGCAGGCGGTGCTGGCAGGCCTGTTACCGCGCCACACCGGACTGACGACGCCCGAGCTTGACGAGGCCGAGCGCAGGATCATCGAGACCATGGTGGATCAGGACGTGGTCACCCCCCAGCCTACAGAGGACGAAGGCCTGCGCTATTATGAAGCCCACAAGCCGCAGTTTGTCGTGGGACAGGCGCTGCATGTGCGGCACATCCTGTTTGCAGTCACGCCCGGCGTCAACGTCCAGGCGCTCACGGTGCATGCCGAACGGGCACTGCTGGAGCTCTCGCACAAGGGCGTTCACCCCGAGCGCTTCGCCCAACTGGCGGCCGAGTTGTCAAACTGCCCCAGCAGCACCCAGGGCGGCGATCTCGGCTGGATCGGTCCGGAGGACTGCGCGCCGGAGCTGGCCAACGAACTTTTTCACCTGAAGCATGCCCAGACGGGAATGGGCGTGCATCCCCGCTTGTTTCACACGCGTTTCGGTTTTCACATCATCGACGTGCTGGAGCGCCGCAGCGGCAAGCAGCCAGATTACGAGGAAGTGCACGAGCGCATTGCCGCCCTGTTGACCATGCAGTCGCGTGCCAGGGCGCTGCACCAGTATATGACGCTGCTGGTCGGACAGGCGCTGTTGGAAGGTGTCGATCTGGACGGGGCCGATTCGCCGTTGGTGCAATGAGTGAGAAAGCCTCACCCCCTTGGACGTGGCTCCGACTGGCGAGCGAGGCGCTGCTGATGGTGTAGGACTATAGTCCCGGGCGCCGCCGCACCGAGTAGCGCGCCGTGGTGCTGCAACTGCCTCGCCTGACGGGCTATCCATGTAGCCTCGCAGGAGGGTGAATTCACGCTGCATGGCAGGCACTCATGATCACTATACGATAATAGCGGGATAGATGTCTTTGATGCACATAAAGGCGGCTTTGTGCTGGTTTGGATAGCATGCAGCGCTGGCACTGGCCTCTATCAACCCCATGTGGAGAACGATGGACAAATTTTTCCCGACTGATCTGGCCGTGACGGCCAACGTTGACGCGGCAGCCGCTGCCGCCAGATTGCAGGCACTCTCACGCGAGTCCGGCCTTCGGCCCTTGCAGCTCGGCGGCAAGACTCTGATTCCTGTCGTGCAGGGTGGCATGGGCGTCGGCGTGTCTGCTGGTGGCCTAGCCGGTACTGTGGCGAGCCTGGGAGGCGTGGGCACCATATCCTCCGTGGATCTGCGGCGTCTGCATCCCGACCTGATGGCCCTTACCGGCCACCTGGACAAGGAGCCCGACGCGCGGCAGTTGATCGACGCGGCCAATCTTGAAGGGCTGGACCGGGAAATCCGCCGGGCGCGTGAAATTGCGCAGGGCCGTGGCCTGATTGCCGTGAACGTGATGAAGGCGCTCAGCGCCTATGAAGCGTATGTGCGCCAGGCGCTTGCCAGCGGTGCAGATGCACTGGTGGTGGGCGCCGGGCTGCCACTCGATTTGCCCGATTTGGCGCGGGAGTATCCCGGCACGGCGCTGATTCCCATCCTTTCCGACGCACGAGGCGTACAGCTGCTCGTGCGCAAGTGGGAGAAAAAAGGCCGTCTGCCCGATGCCATCGTCATCGAACATCCGGGCCTGGCCGGTGGCCATCTCGGCGCCGCCAAGGTGGCGGACTTGCACGACACGCGGTTCGATTTCGAGGTTGTGATCCCGCAGGTGCTGGAATTCTTCAAAACGGCCGGCATCGAGCGCGAGATTCCACTGATTGCTGCGGGCGGCATCAGTTGCCGGGACGACATCCTGCGCCTGCAGGCTCTGGGCGCCTCGGCCGTGCAATTGGGCACGGCTTTTGCTGTCACCCAGGAGTGCGATGCAGACCCTGCCTTCAAGCGGGTGCTGGCCGAAGCGAAGCCGGAAGACTTGGTGGAGTTCGTGAGCGTGGCCGGTCTGCCGGCGCGCGCGGTCCGTACACCCTGGCTCGACAAATACATGCGCCTGGAACCCAAGCTCAAGGCCGTCGCGCATGTCAAGGGCAAGTGCAATATGTCGTTTGATTGCCTGGCGCACTGCGGTCTGCGCGATGGCAACGCCAGCATGGGTCAGTTCTGCATCGACCAGCAGCTGGGTCACGCCTATGACGGCGATACGCGCAAAGGCCTTTACTTCCGTGGTGCAGGCCGCCTGCCGTTTGGCGATCAGATCCGAACGGTGCAAGAACTATTGCAATGGCTGCTGGGCGGCATTCGCCCTGCGGCGCTTTCCTAAGGAGCGCGAGCTATGAAGCGCGATCATTTTGACCGGCCTCAGGACCTGACGGCCACCCAACCCATCAGCCACGACGTGCTGAAGGAAAAATACCTCAAGCCCGGCGAAAGCGGGCTGGAAGACCTGTATCGGCGCGTGGCGCGGGCTCTGGCGTCGGTCGAGCCTGAAGCCGAACGCGCGAAGCACGAGGCGCTGTTCCTGGAGAACCTGCACGCCGGCGCCATTGGCGCGGGCCGCATCATGAGCGCGGCGGGTACCTCGATCCAGGCCACCCTGATCAACTGCTTTGTGCAGCCCGTGGGCGACTGCATCCAGGGTGTGGATGACGAGGGCTACCCCGGTATCTACGAAGCCTTGCGCGAAGCCGCCGAGACCATGCGGCGCGGCGGCGGCGTGGGTTACGACTTCTCGCGCATCCGTCCGCGCGGCGCCGAGGTCAAGGCCACGGCGTCCATGGCGTCAGGGCCCTGCAGCTACATCAACGTGTTCGACCAGTCCTGCTCCACGGTGGAGAGCGCGGGCGCGCGGCGCGGCGCGCAGATGGGCGTGCTGCGCATCGATCATCCTGATGTGCTGGACTTCATCACGGCCAAGCGCGCGCCGGGTCGCTGGAACAACTTCAATGTGTCGGTAGGCATGCCCGACACATTCATGCAGGCGCTGGACGACGACCAGCCCTGGGAACTGGTGCACCGTGCCAAACCCGGCGCCGCGCTGATCGCGCAGGGTGCCTTCCAGCGTGCTGACGGCCTGTGGGTCTATCAGACGGTGGCCGCGCGCGAACTGTGGGATACTGTGATGCACTCGGCCTACGACTTCGCCGAGCCCGGCATCCTGTTCCTGGACCACATCAACCAGGACAACAATCTGCGGTACTGTGAGTCGATCGCCGCGACCAATCCTTGTGGAGAACAGCCACTTCCCCCTTACGGCTGTTGCGACCTCGGGCCCATCATCCTGACGCGCTTTGTGCGATACCCGTTTGGCTTCGATGGCGTGCCGACGTTCGACTTCGAGGCGTTCGAGAAGTCGGTTGCAATCCAGGTGCGCGCGCTTGACAACGTGCTGGAAGTGACCTTCTGGCCGCTGCCGCAGCAGCGCGATGAGGCGGCCGCCAAGCGCCGCATCGGCGTGGGTTTTACCGGTATGGGCAACACGTTGGCCATGCTGTGCCTGCGCTACGACGCGCCCGAGGGCCGCGAAATGGCCGCGCGCATTGCCGTGCGCATGCGCGATGCGGCCTATGCCGCTTCCGTGGCGCTGGCCAAGGAAAAAGGCGCCTTTCCGAAGTTCGACGCCGACGGCTATCTCGCACCCGGCACTTTTGCCAGCCGACTTCCGTCGGAATTGCAGCAGTCCATCCGCGCGCACGGCATCCGCAACAGCCACCTGCTGTCGATCGCGCCCACCGGCACGGTGAGCCTGGCGTTCGCCGACAATGCGTCCAACGGCATCGAGCCGGCGTTCTCGTGGATGTATCGGCGCAAGAAGCGCGAATCTGACGGCAGCACCACCGAATACGCGGTGGAAGACCACGCTTGGCGCCTGTACCGCGAACTCGGCGGCGATGTGGACAAGCTGCCTGACTACTTCGTCTCGGCGCTCGACATGTCGGCAGCCAGCCACATCGCCATGATGGAAGCGGTGCAGCCCTTCGTGGATACAGCGATCTCCAAGACCGTGAACGTGCCGGTCGACTACCCTTATGACGACTTCAAGGGGCTGTACCAACAGGCTTGGCATGCGCGCTTGAAGGGCCTGGCGACCTACCGGCCCAACGCCATCCTGGGGGCGGTACTGGAAACCGGTCCGGCCAAGGCCGAGACCGAGGCTGCTGCCTCGTCGGCCACACCCGCTGTGGATCCGATGCGCACAGTGATCGAAAGCCGGCCCAAGGGCGCGCTATCGGCTGTGGCGGAAAAGGTCGAGTACTGGACACAGGAAGGCCACAAGACCTTATACCTCTTGGTGTCGTTCCTGCCGGTGCCGGCGGCCAGTGGCGTGGGGATGGTGGACCGTGCCATCGAGTTCTTCATGCCCGTGGGCCAAAGCGGTGAATCGCAGCAGTGGATCACCTCCAGCATGCGGCTGCTGTCGCTGGCTGCGCGCGGCGGCTTCCTGGAGCGCGCGCTCAGCGACATGCGCAAGGTGGCGTGGGATCGTGGCCCCGTGCGCCTGGGTACCTACGAAAAAATCGACGGCACGCGCGTGCCGTTGTGGCACGAATCGGAGGTGGCGGCCATCGCGTATGCGGTGCAGAACATCATCACGCGGCGTGCCAGTCAGCCAGCGGTGAGCGCGGTCGAATCCCTGACCACGGCCACGCTGGCGCCGCCCATCATGGCTGGCAAGAAATGCGGCGAATGCGGCGCCCATGCCGTGATCCGCAAGGACGGATGCGACTATTGCACCCAATGCGGCCACTTGGGAACCTGCGGATGAACCAGCGCCCGGTCATTCCTTTGCGGGTGACCCAAGGCAAGCCTTCCGCCGAGGAGCGGGCGAAGATTGATCATCGCTGGCATGCCCGCTACTTGCTGCTGGCGCCCCACCGGTTGGGTTTCTTCCTGGCCATGGTGGTGCTGGTGGCGTCGGGGGCCTGGTGGGCGCTGGTGCAGTTTGACCGGGTCAGCGCCGTGCTGGCGCTGCCATACGCACTGTCGCCTTCGCTGGTGCATGCGGCGGTGATGACGTTTGGTTTCATTCCGCTGTTCTTCTCGGGTTTTCTGTTCACAGCCGGCCCCAAGTGGCTGGGCGTGCCGCCCCTTGAGGTCCAGCTGCTGCTGGCGCCACTGCTGTTGCAGGCGACGGGATGGTTGCTGTGGCTGACAGGCGCGCATCTGCATGCGCTGATTTCGGTGGCCGCGCTCGTCATGGCCTGGACCGGCCTGGTGCGGATAACGTGGCTGTTTTGGCGGCTTATCCGGCTCAGCCGGGCTGAAGACCAACTGCATGCGCGCACGATCGGCGTGGCGTGCGTCGCAGGCTGCCTGAGCCTTGCGGGCCTGGTGCTCAGTCTGGTGCTTGACGCCCCTGCCGTGGCCCTGGCCTGCATCCTCACTGGCCTGTGGGGCTTCGTCCTGGTGGTGTTCGTGTCGGTGGCGCACCGCATGATCCCGTTCTTCACCTCCAGCGCCATGCCGCTTGTCGCTGTGTGGCGCCCGTTCTGGGTGTTATGGCTGATGCTGGCCGCCGCCACCGTGGAGGTCGCCGCCGTATGGGTAGAACTCGACGGCCCGCTTCAGGGCCCCGCGGCGTCTGTGTGGATGCTTGCGCGCGGCATTTTCGAGTTGGCGACGGGCGGTGTGCTGCTCTGGCTCGCTGTGGTCTGGGGGCTGGTGCAAAGCCTCAAAAACCGTTTGCTGGCCATGTTGCACATTGGTTTTCTCTGGCTCGGTCTGGCGCTGGTACTGGGCGGCATCTCGCAGTTGCTGGGCTTGCTGCAGGGGGCACCGGTGCTGGGCCTGGGGTCGCTGCACGCCCTCACTATGGGGTGTCTGGCTTCGCTGATGCTCGCCATGGTCACACGCGTGTCCTGTGGCCACAGCGGGCGCGCGCTGGTGGCCGACCGCCTCGTTTGGTCGTTGTTCTGGCTGTTGCAGGCGGCCACGGTGCTGCGCATTGCGGCTGCCGTGCAGAGTGCGCTGGCGGGTTGGCTGTTGTTCTCGGCCGCCCTGCTGTGGGCCACCGTCATGGCCGTGTGGGGCGTGCGCCTGGGAAGCTGGCATGGCCATCTGCGTGCCGACGGACGACCCGGCTAAGGGGACGGCGTGATGACCCCTCTTGTCACCACCCCACCGCATGGCGCTGCGTCCCAGAATTCGCCGCTGGCCGACAACGATCTGGCGGCCACGGCTGCGCTGCTCATGCAGTCGCGTCAAACCATTTTGCCCAAGCACCTGGCGACACCGGGGCCCGATACGGACCAGTTGGGCATGATCCTGGGCGCTGCAGCCACCGCGCCCGATCACGGGCAGCTCTTGCCCTGGCGCTTTGTGCTGGTGCCGCAAGCTGCGCGTACACGGCTGGCCGATGTCTTTGGTGCCGCGCTCATCGAGCGCGATGCCGCAGCCATGCCCGAGCAGGTGGCGCAGGCGCAAGAAAAGGCGCACCGTTCCCCGCTGCTCATGCTGGTGGTGGTCGATGGCCAGCGTGGCGACCCCGAGATCGACCTGCACGAGCGTATCGTCTCCGCTGGCTGCGCGGTGCAGAACATGCTGCTCATGGCCACCGCACTGGGGTATGGCTCGGCGCTGACCAGCGGCAAGGCCCTGAAGTTCACGGGGCTGCGCGCGCTGTTCGGTTTGGCGGAGGGCGAGCACGCACTGTGCTTCGTCAGCATCGGCACGGTGCAGACGCGCAAAAACGAGCGTTTGCGGCCCGCGCCGATCGATTATGTGAGTACCCTTTCTCCCTAGTGGGGAGGTGGCGTCCGGGTTCTAATCAGCATGGCCAGCGCGGGCCTTGCGTCCGTTTTTTTGCAACTGGATATCTCTCCATGAACATTTCGAGTTTTGACGATCTCCTGCAGGCTGCCCGGGCCCAGAGTGAGCCGCAGCGCCTGCTGTTTGTGTTTGCCGGCGTCGAGTTGCCCGAGGACAGCACCTCCGCGCAACGCGAGGGTTTTGAGGCCGGTCAGGGCGGTGCGCTGGTGCCGCTGATGTGCGTGGACAAGCGCCCTGAGGAGCTGGCCTCGTTTGCCGAACTGGTGCAGGAGTCCAGCCAGTTTGGTCACGACTGGGGTATTGTGTTTGCAGCCGCCCTGTCGGGCACCCAACACCAGGCACCCACCAGCGAAGAGGCCGAGGCGCCGCTGCAGCACATGGTCGAAGCCATCAAGCGCGGTGAGCACGCAGCCTACATTCCCTTTGACACGCAGGGGCAGGCCGTACAGATTGGTTGACATGAGCACCGCTCTCCCCCGAGTTACAAGCTCTGTTGCGCTACCCGGCCACAGTGCACCGGCAGCAGGCATTGGAGCACCTTTTGACAGGCTGGCCAGCTGCCACGAACGAGCGGGTGGAGCGCCGCACGCTGCTGGCCGTGGCCGAGAGCCCCGCGTCCGACGGGACAGCGCTGGCACACGCCCAAACCGAGGTGTTAAACCGCTTCGCCGCCTGTCCGTGATCACAGGCAAAATACGTCCATGAACGCACCTGCTCTCCAAAACGCAATGACCCAAAAAAGCAACGTTAACAGCGAAGTTGGTAGCGAAGTCCGCAGCGAACTCGCGCGCCTGATGGAAACCCTGGGATTCAAGGCAAAAGCAGCTTCAACCAAGGTAGCACGGGCGTCAACAGCTATCAAAAACAGAGCACTTCTGGGCCTGGCGGCGTTGCTGCGGCAGAACGTCGAGGCCCTGCAGACCGCCAACCAGGGCGACCTCGAACGGGCTGGAGCGGCCGGGCTGGCCGGCCCGCTGCTGGACCGGCTCAAGCTCAGCCCTAAAGACATTGAAACCGTGGCACTGGGTTGCGAGCAACTGGCCGCAATGCCCGACGTGATTGGTGAAATCATCGGCATGAAAGAGCAGCCCAGCGGCATTCGCGTAGGCCAGATGCGCGTGCCCATCGGTGTCTTCGGAATGATTTACGAGAGCCGCCCCAACGTGACGATTGAAGCGGCGTCGCTGGCCATCAAGAGCGGCAACGCCTGCATACTGCGCGGCGGCTCCGAGGCCATCGAGTCGAACATGGCGCTGGCAGCGCTGGTGCAGCGGGCCCTAGTGGAAGCGGGCCTGCCAGCGGACGCAGTGCAGCTGGTGCCCACCACCGACCGCGAAGCCGTGGGATATCTCATCACCATGCCGCAATATGTGGACGTCATCATTCCGCGCGGCGGCAAGGGCCTGATAGCGCGCATCAGCCGCGACGCCAAAGTGCCTGTCATCAAGCACCTGGACGGCAACTGCCATATGTATGTCGACGACCCCTGCGACATAGCCATGGCGGTCCGGGTCGCCGACAACGCCAAAACCCAAAAATACAGCCCCTGCAACGCTACCGAAAGCCTGCTGGTGGCGCGCGGCGTGGCCGCCGACTTCCTGCCAAAAATCGGGGCTATTTACGCGGCCAAAGGCGTGGAAATGCGCTGCGATGCCGAAGCGCAGGCCCAACTGGCCCTGATTGCGGGTGTGCCCGGCGTCAACATCAAACCCGCTACCGAGCAGGACTGGTACGAGGAATACCTGGCGCCCATCATCAGCATCAAGGTGGTGGCGGGCGTTGACGAAGCGATCGCTCACATCAATCAGTATTCCAGCCACCACACCGATGCCATACTGACGCGCGACCATATGCATGCCCAGCGCTTTTTGCGCGAGGTCGATTCGGCCAGCGTCATGGTGAATGCAAGCACCCGGTTTGCCGATGGTTTCGAGTTTGGCCTGGGTGCCGAGATCGGCATCAGCACCGACAAGTTTCACGCGCGTGGGCCGGTCGGCATTGAAGGGCTCACCTCACTCAAATACGTGGTGCTGGGCCAGGGCGAAGTGCGCACCTGAACGGTTTGACGCCGGGAAGAAACGGGTTTAGTCTGGCACGGACCTCGCCGGGCCACGCCTTGCAACCGGCACGGTCGCCCCCATTTCTTTGAAATTCGGTCAAATATTGCCGGATCCAATAACAACAGTTCCTATCGAAAGTGGCCGCATGGTTCCGCATCTCATTACCGCCCTGACCGGCCCCATCAACGAACTCGAACAGCGCATTCTCGACACCACGCCTGCCATTGAGCGCTGGTTCCGGCTCGAGTGGATGGAGCACCAGCCGCCTTTTTACTGCTCGGTTGACATCCGCAATGCCGGTTTCAAGCTCGCGCCGGTAGACACTAACCTGTTCCCTGGTGGCTGGAACAACCTGACGCCCGAGATGCTGCCCCTGGCGGTGCAAGCCGCCATGGCCGCCATTGAGAAAATCTGCCCCGAAGCCCGCAACTTGCTGGTGGTGCCCGAAAACCACACGGGCAACACTTACTATTTGTCGAATGTGCTGCAGCTCAAGCGCATTTTTCACCAGGCCGGTCTCAACGTCCGCTTTGGCTCCCTCAGTTCCGAGATCAAGGAGCCCACCACGCTGAACCTGCCGACCGGCGAGAGCCTCACGATCGAGCCGCTGATCCGTACCGACCGGCGCCTGGGGCTGAAAGACTTCAACCCCTGCGCCATTCTGCTGAACAACGACCTGTCGGCAGGTATTCCCGGCATTCTGGAAGACCTCAATGAGCAGTACCTGTTGCCGCCGCTGCACGCCAGCTGGTCGGTGCGCCGCAAGTCCACCCATTTCAAGGCCTACGAAGAAGTCTCCAAGCGTTTTGGCAAGCTGCTGGGCGTTGACCCCTGGCTCATTAACCCGATGTTTGCGCAATGTGGCGACGTCAACTTCGCCGAAGGGGCGGGCATGGAGTGCCTGACCACCAACGTGGATGCCCTGCTGTCCAAGATCAAGCGCAAGTACAAGGAATACGGCATCAACGAAAAACCGTTTGTCGTGGTCAAGGCCGACAACGGCACCTATGGCATGGGCATCATGACGGTGCGCGACGTGAAAGACCTGGGCGCGCTGAGCAGCAAGACCAATCACAAGATGAGCACGACCAAAGACGGGCAGGCGCTGTCCGAAGTCATCATCCAGGAAGGCGTGCTGACCAACGAACGCGTCAACGACGCGGTGGCCGAGCCGGTGGTCTACCTGATGGACCGTTATGTGGTCGGCGGGTTTTACCGTGTGCACGCCGAGCGTGGCGTGGACGAAAACCTCAACGCTCCCGGTGCCAGCTTTGTGCCGCTGGCCTTTGCTGACAGTGGTCGCCTGCCCCAGCCGGGTGAAAAACCCGGCTCCAGCAGCCCCAACCGTTTCTATATGTATGGCGTGATCGCCCGGCTCGCCATGCTGGCCGCCAGTTACGAACTGGAAGCGACCGATCCAGACGCTGAGGTGTATGACTGAAACCGGGCCCTGAACAGGGCATTTTTCAGGCCTGTTTTGGCCTCTTGCCCTCATTCAACGGGTATGAATCGCTCTATAAATAATCGTAAATGTCGGTCAGCCAGCGAGTCGGTATGGGATTTGTCAACCGGGAGCCGTGTTACAAGTTGTTGCGTTGCCACAAAACCAGTATTTGTTGGACCTAGGGGTGTTTGCCGACTTGCAAGTCGAGCACCTGAGTGCAAAATAGCGGTCCCATAGGTAACCGCTCCCGTCGGCTTTTGCCGCCCTTGACCGCGTGTTCTCCGGTCAATCGCCAAAGACGGGAAGTTTTTGTGTCCAGTAAAAAATCACCACTTGCGGCGCTCACCCTGGGCGCCATTGGTGTCGTCTACGGCGACATCGGAACCAGCGTCCTGTATGCCGTCAAGGAAGTTTTCGGCTCCGGGCGCGTTCCTTTCACCCCCGACAACGTGTACGGCATCCTGTCCATCTTCTTCTGGACGCTCACCGTCATCGTCTCGATCAAATACGTGACGCTGGTGCTGCGCGCTGACAACAACGGCGAGGGCGGCCTGATTGCCATGCTGGCGCTGGCGTCCACCGCGGTCAAGGACAAGCCCAAAACGCGGCGCACCTTGCTGCTCGTGGGCATTTTCGGCACCTCGCTGTTTTATGGTGACGGCGTCATCACACCGGCCATTTCAGTGCTGTCGGCGGTCGAAGGTCTGGAAGTCGTCTCGCCGGCTTTCACCAAGGGCGTGATTCCCATCACGCTCATCATCCTGCTTGGCCTGTTTGTGGTCCAAAAACACGGTACCACCGGCATCGGCAAGTTTTTTGGGCCCGTGACGCTGGTCTGGTTTGCCGTGATTGCCCTGCTGGGCATCTCGCAGATCGCGACCCACCCGGTCATCCTCAAGGCGCTCAGCCCGTATTACGCGCTGATGTTCATAGGGGCCAATCCGGGTACAACGTTTATTATCCTGGGCGCTGTGGTGCTGTGCGTCACGGGCGCCGAGGCGCTGTATGCCGACCTCGGCCATTTCGGCAAACGGCCCATCCGGCTGGCCTGGTTTTCGATCGTCATGCCCGCGTTGGTGCTCAATTATTTCGGTCAGGGCGCGCTGCTGCTGGGCAACCCGGCCGCCGTGAAAAATCCGTTTTATCTGATGGCCCCTGAATGGGCCATGCTGCCGCTGGTGGGCCTGGCCACCCTGGCCACGGTGATCGCGTCGCAAGCGCTGATCACCGGCGCCTTCAGCGTGACCAAGCAGGCCATCCAGATGGGCTACCTGCCGCGCCTGAAGATCCAGCACACCAGCGTGCGCGACACCGGCCAGATCTACATCCCCTTCGTCAACTGGGGCTTGTTTGTCACCATCGTGCTGGCGGTGGTGATGTTCCGCTCCTCGAGCAACCTGGCGGCCGCCTACGGCATTGCAGTGTGCACCGACATGCTGATTACCACTATCCTGACCTTCTATGTGATTCGTTATGCCTGGAACTACCCGCTCAGCCTGTGCCTCGCCGCCACCGGCGTATTCTTTGTCGTGGACTTTGCGTTTTTTGCCTCCAACCTCATGAAGCTGTTTGCCGGCGGCTGGTTCCCCCTGGCTATTGGCGGCGCGGTCTTCACCCTGATGATCACCTGGAAAGAGGGCCGGCGGATTCTCAACGAAAAACTGCGCGCCGACGCCATCGACCTGCCCGGTTTTCTGGACGCTGTGTTCGTCAATCCGCCAGCGCGGGTCGAGGGCACTGCCGTCTTCATGACCGCTGAGCCCGGGATTGTGCCCAACGCGCTGCTGCACAACCTCAAGCACAACAAGGTGCTGCACCAGCAGAACCTGTTTGTGACGGTGCGCAACCACGAGGTGCCCTGGATCGGCATGAGCAAGCGTCTCGAAGTTGAATCGCTGGGCCACGACTGCTGGCAGGTGGTGGTGCACTATGGTTTCAAGAACGATCCGGACTTGCCCAGAGCCCTGCAGCAGATCAAGGGCCGGGGCGTCGAGCTCGAGTCCATGACGACCAGCTACTTCCTCTCGCGCGACACGGTGGTTCCGACCATTGGCGGCGGTATGGCACCCTGGCGCGAAAAGCTGTTTGCGCAGATGCACTACAGCGCCAGCGGTGCGGCGGACTTCCTGAATCTGCCGAACAACTCTGTGGTGGAGTTGGGTAGCAAGATTGAGATTTGAGAGTGTTTTAGGGTTATAACCCAGTAAATACGGGTGCAGACAGCTATCTTATTGATAGCGTATTGCTTTCACCAACAGGCCGGGGATAGCCCGGCGGCCAGTAACTTTCTTTTGCTTCGCCAAAGAAACCTAAGGAAAAGTTAGTCGCTCGCCGGGGCGAGACCCGGCCAGTCCGCTACGCTAAGCTCGCTATTAATAAAGTAGCTGCCCGCGCCCGAATCCATTGGCTTATAGGTCAGAACCATGCCTGAAAATAGCCAAAAACAGCTTTTTTGCCAGCGACCTGACTGCTGCTGTGCTGGACGAGGCGCACCGCCAGGCGGCACTCATCACTTTCCTTGTCACGCTCTCGGGCATTGCAATAGCCGGTGTCGGCCCGGCCTTTTGGGGCGTGGTCGCCGGCGGGATGGCGCTGTTTGTACAACAATACGGACAAGCACGCCGCGCGCCCTTGTCTGGGCCGGCTAAAACAACCACGAACTCCAGGTCATTAAAAAATTCATGAACATTCTTTTTATTGCCGATCCGCTGGCGTCGTTCAAGATCTACAAAGACAGCACCTTTGCCATGATGCGTGAGGCGCAAAGGCGCGGGCACCGCATCAGCGCCTGCGAGCCGCAAGACTTGCTGTGGCAGCGCGGCTCGGCCGTCACGGCCCATGTGCGCGACATCACGCTGACCGGCGATACGGTGAACTGGTTCGAGGAACGCGGCACGCGTGCGGTGGCGCTGAAAGACTTCGATGCCATCCTCATGCGAAAGGACCCGCCGTTTGACAGCGAGTATTTCTACGCCACGCACCTGCTGGAGCAAGCCGAGCGCGATGGCGCGACGGTGTTCAACAAGCCGCGCGCATTGCGCGACCACCCCGAGAAGCTGGCGATCATGGAGTTTCCCCAGTTCATCGGGCCCACGCTGGTGACGCGCGACCCCGAGGACATCAAGCGCTTTCATGCCGAGCACGGCGACATCATCCTCAAGCCGCTCGATGGCATGGGCGGCATGGGCATCTTCCGCGTCGGGCCGGAGGGCCTGAACCTGGGCTCGATTACCGAGACGCTGAACCGCCATGGGGCGCAGAGCCTGATGGTGCAGAAGTTCCTGCCCGAGATCGTCGACGGCGACAAGCGCGTGCTCATCATCGGTGGCAAGACTGTGCCCTACAGCCTGGCGCGCATCCCGCAGGGCAGCGAAGTGCGTGGCAATCTCGCGGCCGGCGGCAAGGGCGTGGCGAAAAAGCTCTCGGCGCGCGATCGCGAAATCGGCGAGGCGCTCGGGCCGATTCTCCACAGCCGCGGACTGCTGCTCGCCGGCGTGGATGTGATTGGCGACTGCGTCACCGAGATCAACGTGACCAGCCCCACCTGCTTCCAGGAAATTTTTGACCAGACCGGGTTTGATGTGGCGGCGATGTTCATCGACGCCCTCGAACAAGCGCTGGAGCAGGCGCTGCCAGCCTGAAGGCGCTGAGCTCTCGCGGTTCTAGGCGTCCGCCAGCGCGCCGTCCACAAACACCTTGATCTCGCCAGGCGCAAAAACCGTCCAGTGTTCGTTGCTGGTGAGCGGCGCCGTCACCACCACGGCCACCCGGTCGGTGGGGTTCGTGTACTCGGCAAAGTTGACGCTGACGTCTTCGTCGCTCAGCGTGGCATGGGCAAACGGCTGGCGGCGCTCCACGTAATACAGGCTGGTGGACGCATGGGCCCAGAGCGCCTGCCCGTTGCTCAGCAAAAAATTGAAGGTGCCGTGGCGGGCAATTTGTGCCGCCAGCTCGCGCAGGGTGATGCTCAGTTCCTGCACGCTGGGCACGCCCGCGTGAGATTTGGCCAGCTCCTGCATGATCCAGCAAAAGGCCCGCTCGCTGTCGGTGCTGCCGACCGGCCTGAAGCTGCCATGCAGCCGCGGCGAGAATTCCTTGAGGTCGCCATTGTGCGCAAACACCCAGTAGCGGCCCCACAGCTCGCGCACGAAGGGGTGACAGTTTTCCAGCGCCACGCGACCCTGTGTTGCCTTGCGGATGTGCGCAATCACGTTGCGGCTTTTGATGGGGTAGCGCCGAATCAGCTCGGCCACCGGAGACTCCCAGGCCGGCTGGTGATCGACAAAATGGCGCAGGCCCTTGTCGCTGTCCACGCTAGCTGCGCTGCCGTCACCTTCAAAAAAAGCAATGCCCCAGCCGTCGGTATGGTGGTCGGTGTGCCCGCCACGTTGCGCAAAGCCGCGAAAGCTGAAGGTCACGTCCGTGGGCGCGTTGCAGTTCATGCCGAGCAGCTGGCACATGGTCAGTCCACTTCCTGTTTTTCGGTCTGCAACTGGGGTACGGGCACTGGCGCACGAAGTTGCCACGCCGCCACCATTGCCAGCGCACACAAGGCGGCCAGCATCAAAAAGGCCTCGTTAAAGGCCGCCAGCCGCGCCGGGCTGCTGGTGGCGTTGGCAAACGAATCGCCATGCACAGCCAAGCGCCACTCCAGCACAATGCCGCACAGGCTCACGCCAATGGCACCACCCAGCATGCGCAAAAAGTTGATGGCGCTGGCGCCTTGAGGCAGCAGGTGTTCATGAAGCGGCCGCAGCGAGCCGAGGTTGAGCGAGGGCAGGATAAAGCCCAGCCCGATGCGTCCCAGCGCGGCCCACATCACCAGCAGCCACAGTGCGGAAGTCAGGGTCACCGTCAGCATCAGCGCAAACGAAGCTGCCAGCAAGGCCAGTCCAACGCTGACCAGCAGCCAGGTCGGTTGTTTGTCGGCCAGCCGGCCTACGCCGGCGATGGTGGCGGCCAGCACCAGACCCGCAGGCAACAGGATGGTGCCCACATGCGAAGCCGACAGGTTCAGGCCCAGCTGCAGATACAGCGGCAGCAGGTAGGTTGAACCAAACAGTGCGGTGCCGTAAATGAAGGCCACGATGCTGCCCATGGCGAAGGGGCGGTAGCCAAATAGCGCCAGGTTCATCAGCGGTGCGCGGCCTGTGGCGGCCAGGCGACGCTGCCAGCCCACAAACAGCAGCAGCGCAAGAGCGGCAGCGCCCAGCAGCAGCAACGCTTGCAGGCGGCCGCCGCCGCGCAGCTCGACCATGCCATTGAGCAGGCACAGCGTCCCCACGGCGCCCAGCAGCAGGCCGCGCCAGTCGATCATGGCGCCTTTGCGGTTGGCTGCCACACCACCGGGCGCGGTGTTGGGTACATAACGGTAGGCCATCCACAGCGACACCAGGCACAGCGGAATCACCATGAAGAAAATCGAGCGCCAGCCGAACAGGTCGACCAGCACGCCGCCCATGCTTGGCCCCAGTGCAGGTGCCAGCACCACGCCCATGCCGAACAGTCCGCTGGCCCGGCCCTGCTCATGGGGCTCAAAGGCCTGCATGATGACGATGGCCGGGATGGGTTGCACAATGCCGGCGGCAAGCCCTTCTGCCACGCGCCCGCCCAGCACCAAAGCGAAATGGTTGGCCAGGCCGCCGACGAGGCCGCCCGCCATCAGCAGCAGCATGGTGCCAGCGTAGGTGCGCCGGTAGCCATAGCGCGCCAGCAGCCACGGCGTGGTCAGCATGGAGACCGTCATGGCCACCATGAAGCCAGAGCTGACCCACTGCGCACGTTCCTGGCCCAGCGCGAAATGATGGCTCATGTCGGGAATCGCCACATTGACGATGGTCGACGACATGATGGACGCCATGGTGCCTATCATTACCGACAGCAGCAACAGCCAGCGATAGCGCGGGCCATAGCATGCCTGCAGGTCGGTGAGCGAGGAAGACGTGCTCAAGCGCCTACCGGGCTCAGTCTTTCGGCTCCGACCAGAGCTTGCCGCCGGTGGCCCAGTTCTCGCGCTTGATATCGGTGATGATGATGTCCACCGAGTCGGGCTGGCCGCCGAGAATCTCGACGCTGACGCGGGTGATGGCTTCGACCAGCTTTTTCTTTTGTTCAATGGTCCGGCCTTCCATCATTTCTACATGGTATGTGGGCATGGTTTCCTTTTGGTGAGGTTGTTCGGATAGGATTTGTCGGTCGGCTGATGCTGCGGCCCGCCCGCCCTGTCTCTTATACACATCTCCGA
>DFWY01000111.1:0-215 GCA_002381615.1 Polaromonas sp. UBA4122
CAGTGGTGGGACCGGATGGCGCTGGCAAGACTACCACCCTGCGTGTGCTCGCAAGCGTCATGCGACCCGACGCGGGGAGTATCGTCATCGACGGCATTGACGTGCTGGCGCAGCCGGAGCAGGCCAAACGCCATGTCAGTTACATGCCACAGCGTTTCGGTCTCTACGAGGATCTGACGGTGGACGAGAACATTCGCTTCTACGCTGACCTGTTC
>DFWY01000111.1:490-4369 GCA_002381615.1 Polaromonas sp. UBA4122
CTGCTGCTCGACGAGCCGACCACCGGCGTTGATCCGCTGTCGCGGCGCGAGTTCTGGCAAATTCTCTACTCGCTGCGCGGTGAGGGCGTGGCGATGCTGATCTCCACCGCCTATCTGGACGAGGCCGAGCGCTGCGACCGTCTCGCCTTGATGCACGCGGGAACGATGATGTACTGCGACACGCCAGCGGGGCTGAAGGCTCACATGCCGGGGGCGATGTTAGAGCTTGTCGCTGCCGATCCGCGCCGGGCGCGCGACACCGTACGTGCGCTGCCAGGGGTGCAGGGTGTGCTGCTTGTTGGTATTGGCGTCCATGTCCATGTTGATGGGCCTGAGCGTCTGCCGCAGATCGCTGCGGCACTGGCGGCAGGTGGTGTTGCCGTGAGCGCGATCGAGGAGGTGGAGCCGACCATCGAGGATCTGTTCGTCGCCCTGCTTGAGCAGGAGAGCGTGAAGGAACATGCCTGATGAGCGACAGCCAGGCGCAGATCATTGTTGACGGGCTGGTCAAGCGCTTCGGAACATTCGTGGCTGTTGACACCGTGAGCTTTTCTGTGGGGCGCGGCGAGATCATGGGTTTCATTGGCCCCAACGGCGCTGGCAAATCGACCTTGATCCGCGTCCTCTGCGGCCTGCTGCGCCCCAGCGCCGGGCGGGCGCTGGTGGCAGGCATTGACGTTGCGCGCGACCCGGAGGCGGTGCGCCAGCGCATAGGCTACATGTCACAAAAATTCTCGCTCTACAACGACCTAAGCGTGGTCGAGAACCTGCGGTTTTTCGGCGGTATTTACGGCGTTAGACGTGCTGACATTGCCGCGCGACTGCGTTTTGCCGTCGACATGGCCGGTCTGGCCGGGCGTGAGAATGCGCTGGTCGCGACCCTGGCCGGCGGGTGGAAACAGCGTCTCGCACTGGGTGCTGCCATCCTGCACCGGCCGGCCATCGTCTTTCTCGACGAACCGACCTCAGGCGTCGACCCCAGCTCACGCCGGCGGTTCTGGGATCTGATCCATGCCCTGAGCGAAGAGGGCGTCAGCGTTTTGGTGAGCACGCACTACATGGACGAAGCCGAGTATTGCCACCGTATCGCGCTGATCAACCGCGGCCGCCTGATCGCCCTCGGTACGCCGCAGGAATTGAGGCAGAGCTCGCTCGGTGGCGAATTGCTGGCGTTGGAGGGCGATCGTATTGGCGATGCCGTCGCGCAACTCGAAACAGCGCCCGGCGTGCAAGACGTGGCGATGTTCGGGAGTGCATTGCATGCGCTGGTGGATGACGCCGCGGCGCGTTCGCCCGAGTTGCTGGCACGCTTAGGCGCAGCGGGCTTTGTCGGTGCGCGCGTGCGGCGCATCGAGCCGTCGCTCGAAGACAGTTTTGTGCACCTCGTCGGCGCCAGCTCGGCGCAGGCAGGGGGTGCATCGTGAGATGGCGGCGGGTCAAGGCGATTGTCGTCAAGGAGAGCCTGCAGATCGTGCGCGACCCACGCAGTCTGATGATCGCGCTGCTGATCCCGCTGCTGCAGATGTTCCTGCTCGGTTATGGCGTCAGCCTCGACGTCAAGCATATCCCGCTCTGCGCCTACGACCGCGAGGGCAGCCAGGAGTCGCAGGGCTTGCTACGCCGTTTCGCAGCCTCTCCATATTTTGCGCTGCAAGGGCTTGCCGGCAGCTACGCCGAGATTGGGCGCAGCCTCGATACCGGCCGTTGCCGCGTGGCCATCGTGATCCCGGCCGGATTTTCCAAGGGGCTGGCCGATGCCGGCGAGGGCGTGGTGCAGGCGTTGCTTGATGCGACCGACACGAACACGGCGAACCTTGCCGCCAATTATGCCCGCGCTGTCGTCGCCGGCTATTCCGCCGACGTGCAGCTCGATGTCATCCAGCAAAGAGGTGGCAGCGTGCAGACACTGACGCCGGTCGAGGTGCGGGCGCGGGTGTGGTTCAACGAGGATCTGGTGAGCCGCAACTTCATCATACCGGGGGTCGTTGCCCTGGTCATGGCCATCGTCGGCTCACAACTGTCCTCGCTCACCATCGCCCGCGAGTGGGAGCGCGGGACGATGGAGCTGCTGGTGTCAACGCCGGTCGAGCCGATGGAGTTGATGCTCGGCAAGCTGCTGCCGTATTTCGTCGTCGGCATGGTCGACGCGTGTATCTGTCTAGCTCTGGCGGTGTTCTGGTTCGAAGTCCCTTTCCGCGGTATGCTTGCAGCGCTCTTCTTCACCACCGGATTGTTCCTTACGGTGGTGCTGTGCATCGGCTACTACGTCTCGGTGTCGATTCGCAGCCAGGTTGGGGCAAGCCAGGTGGCGCTGGTGCTGACGATGTTGCCGACGACGCTGCTCTCCGGTTTTTCCTTCCCCATCGATCAGATGCCGGCGGCGGTGCAGGCTTTCACCTACCTGGTCAGCGGCCGCTACTACGTGACCATTCTCAAGGCGCTGTTTCTCAAGGGCGCGCCCTGGGGTGAACTGGTGTTGCCGATTTTTTGCCTGGCGCTGTACGCGATGGTGATGGTGGTGTTGGCGGCACGCGCCTTCCGCAAGACGCTCGATTGAGTCGGCCATGATCGGACGCATCTTCCATCTACTGCTGAAGGAGTTCCTCGAACTGAAACGCGACAAGTCGGCGCGCTTGCGCCTGTTGGTGCCGCCGGTGCTGCAGATGTTGCTGTTCGGCTACGCCGCGACCTTCGAAGTATTCAATGTGGCGACGGTTATCCTCGATCAGGACCAGACGCAGGAGAGCCGGGCGCTGGTAGCGGATTTCGTCCATAGCAGCCGCTTCAAGCTTGTCGCCGACGCGACCGAGCGCCGGCATGTGCAGGACGCGGTCGAAAGCAGCACGGCACAGCTCGGCATCGTCGTGCCGCAGGGCTTTTCCGAATTGTTGCGCAAGGGACAGAGTGCGCCGCTGCAAGTGCTGGTTGATGGCACTAATTCCAACACCGCCCTGATCGCGCTCGGTTACGTCGGCCAGATTTCCGGCGCCTTCGGCCAGACTTACGCGCAGGACCTGGCGCAACGCACCGGCCGCGCGCTCGGCCGGCCGCTGGTGAACGTGAATCTGCAGGAGCGCTACTGGTACAACCCTAATCTCAACAGCCGCTGGTTCTTTGTTCCCGGTCTGATCGGCACGCTGACCCTGATTACCATCGTCAATCTCACCGCCTTTGCCATCGTCCGCGAACGCGAGGTGGGGACGCTCGAGCAGCTTCTGGTCACGCCAATCCAGCCGATCGAGTTCATCATCGGCAAGACGCTGCCGTTCTTTCTCATTGGCCTGATTGAAGTGTCGCTCGTGGCGATGGTCGGCATGCTCTGGTTTCAGGTGCCTTTCAAGGGCAATCCGATGGTGCTGCTGCTCGGTACCTGCCTCTTCCTGTTCAGCGTGCTCGCCATCGGCCTCTTGATTTCGACCCTGTGCAAGACGCAGCAGCAGGCTTTTGCGTCGAACTTCTTCGTGCTCAATCCAATGTTCATTCTCTCGGGGTTCAGCTTCCCGATCTCGAGCATGCCCGATGCCTTGCAGTGGCTCACTTACCTTGATCCGCTCCGCTATTTCCTCATCATCATCCGTGGCACCTATCTCAAAGGCGTCGGCATTGACGTTCTCTGGCCGCAGATGGCGGCGCTGGCAGCGCTAGGCCTCGGTTTGTTTGCGCTCGCCGTGCTGCGCTTCCGCAAGTCACTAGACTGAGCGGGGTGCGGGCGAGCGCCGTTCGGTCAACCGGGTGATCGCCCTGATGCCGAGCGTGGTGACAGCGTGGAGGCATTGAGCCGACTGCCCGCTTTCGTGTGGAGCGAGTGACTGCAACGGGTCTTGGATTCAATCACTCGCCATCACCGAATGACTCCTTTCAGTGTGCGCCGTGAAAGGC
>DFWY01000033.1:0-2469 GCA_002381615.1 Polaromonas sp. UBA4122
CTTTGAATGCAAAGTAGTATCAGAGGCCGCCGCCTTCTCGTGCGCCAGACGTTTTTCCTCAGCCAGCTCTGCGTCCGTCATGAACCACTTGTCGGCCAGCGGACGCACCATCAGGTTGCAGACCAGGCCCCATCCTGCGCCAAGGCCGAGCCGCTGCGTGGGACATGAAGAAGACATGCGTGGCGCCATCCCGATAGGGCGTCTGCGTCCGTCCGCAGAAAACTGCAGGCAACTGGTGCGTCGCTATGTGTGATACCGCACAGACGAGGTCCGACGCTCGCATGCAAGCTGATATTGTTATGCACGTCTCGTAAAGCAAATCGTGCATAGAATAAATTAGAGGAGCTGCATGAACATGACCTCGGTTTGTAACCCCTCATTCCGCAACGCGCCGATCGCCAGTCCAGTTGCCGGGCTTGGCTGCGGCACGGCTGATGCCGCCTCCGGTGATGTATCCATGCCGCAGCCAGCGACAGTTTGGGCGCAGCGGTCACCGATCCCGTCATCACCGCCGCAGGCAAGTAACCAGTCTAAATGACCATCACTTTGTTGGCCGTTTATCAAATAGGAGGACAGAAAATGCGCCACTTACTCATTGTGTTGTCGATGCTGCTTTGCTCGGTAACCTCAGCCCAAGCCCAGATCAGCGTCGGCATCGGCATCGGATTGCCTGGTATCAACATCGGTATCAACGTGCCGGCGTATCCGCAGCTCGTCCAGGTGCCGGGCTATCCCGTCTACTATGCCCCCGGAATGAATTCGAATTACTTCTTTTACGACGGCCTGTACTGGGTGTACCAGGGAGACAACTGGTATGCGAGCAGTTGGTACAACGGGCCGTGGCAGTTGACGGGACCTGAGTATGTGCCGCTGTTTGTGCTGCGCATTCCGGTGCGCTACTATCGCCAGCCTCCGGTGTATTTTCGCGGCTGGCTTGCCGACGCGCCGCCACGTTGGGGTGATCACTGGGGCCGCGACTGGGAACAGCGTCGAAGCGGTTGGGACCAATGGGACCGCCGCGCTGCCCCACGCCCCGCACCGTTGCCGCTCTACCAGCGGCAATACTCGGGGGACCGCTATCCTCGCGCGACAGAACAACAAAATTCGATTCGATCCGGGAATTACCGCTACCAGCCGCGTGAGGCCGTAACGCAGCAACATTTTCAACAGCCTGTCCAGCCGAATCAGCAACGGCAACAAGAACAGCAACGGCAACGGCAACCACAACCACAACCACAACCACAACCACAAGCGCAGCAGCAGCAGCAGCAGCAGCAGCAACGGCAACGGCAACGGCAACAAGAACAAGAACAGCGACAGCAACAACAGCAGCAACGGGAGCAACGGCAACCGCAGCCGCAGCAGCAACAGCGGGAGCAACGGCAACAAGAACAGCAACGCCCCCAAGCTGCACCGCAAGACAAGGGCCGAGAGAACACGACTGCACCGCAAGACAAGGCTCGAGATAAGAAGGTTGCACCGCAAGACAAGGGTCGGGACAACAAGAACGAAGAGCGCGATCAGGGTCGCGGGTAATTGCACATGACAGCCTCAAGAAATCTGACCAGCAAAGAGTCCGCAAAGTGACAGGCATTCCTATGAAACCGCAGAAGATGCTCTCACGTCCGAGGGCGGCTATGCGCTTCTGGAACCCGAAGTGAGGGTGAAGCATGCCGATGCCGCCCTCAATGAACGCAGGCGCTTGATGTCAGTGAGGAGATAAAGATGATCGAAACCATGCCAGCCCAGCGTTGATATTTGCCAGTCGCAGGTGGTGGTGAACAGCTAGGCAAAAAAGCCGACTTCAGGGCCGCACTTGATCGCGTCCTTGATGCCCAGCGCTTTGGACAGCGACAATACCGCTGGCAGGATGCCGGAGTGGCGTGTCTGCAGCATGGCTGCAAAACGCGCCACGATGGGCATGGCCGTAGGTACGGCGCCGATGCGCAAGGACCCGCGCGGAAGAGAGGCCCCGCTGCGCAACTCCTGCTCCAGAATGGCATGCTCATGCAGCATGAACTGGGCCGTGGCCAGCACAAGTTCACCCTCGGCGTCAGGCCGGCCTAGCTGCGGTCACGCTTGACAATCAGCACCCTGAACTCCCTCTCCAGCGCGCACAGGGCATTGGACTGCGCAGGCCTGCGCGGCACGGCCGAAATGCTGGCCCTCATTGAGCGCCACCAGATAGCGCATGGAAGATAGCAGGTTCAGGCCGGATTGCTGGTTTCCTTGTTGCGCTGCCGCTGCTGTATCGCTCAAATACCGCTGCTAGTCAGGTGCGCTATTTAGGTGTTTTTGCTGATCGTGATCGTCGGGAATTTGGCCGAAAAATCCTTCGCTTTCGCCGCCACCGTGATCGCCACCTTGCGGGCGACGGCCTTGTAGATGGCTGCCACATCGCCATCGGGGTCTGCCACCACCGTGGGCTTGCCGCTGTCGGCCTGCACGCGGATCTGCATCTGTCTCTTA
>DFWY01000033.1:2550-2839 GCA_002381615.1 Polaromonas sp. UBA4122
GCATGTCCAGCGGCAGCGCACCCAGGTAATCCATACCGTACTCGGCGGCCATCTTTTTGCCGCCGTCGGCGCCAAAGATGTGTTCGGTGTGGCCACACTGGCTGCACACGTGAACTGCCATGTTTTCGACAATACCGAGGATGGGCACGCCGACCTTCTCGAACATCTTGATGCCTTTTTTGGCATCAAGCAGCGCAATGTCCTGCGGCGTGGTGACAATCACGGCGCCCGTCATGGGCACGCGCTGGCTCAGCGTGAGCTGGATATCGCCGGTGCCCGGCGGCATGTC
>DFWY01000033.1:2984-12269 GCA_002381615.1 Polaromonas sp. UBA4122
GTCGCCGGTGCCGGGTGGCATGTCCACAATCAGGTAGTCGAGGTCTCTCCAGTTGGTCTGGCGCAGCAGCTGCTCAAGCGCCTGCGTGGCCATCGGGCCGCGCCAGATCATGGCTTCGTCCTGCGCCACCAGAAAACCGATGGACATGACCTGCAGGCCGTAGTTTTCCATCGGCTCCATGTTCTTGCCGTCCACGCTTTCGGGCCGGCCTTCAATGCCCATCATCATGGGCAGGCTGGGGCCGTAAATGTCGGCATCGAGCAAGCCCACGCTGGCACCTTCGGCGGCCAGCGCCAGGGCCAGGTTGACCGCCGTGGTGCTTTTGCCCACGCCGCCCTTGCCGGAAGCCACGGCAATGATGTTCTTCACCTGGGGCAACAGCTGAACGCCGCGCTGCACGCTGTGGCTGGCGATCTTGACCGTGACATTGACCGACACGTTGTCAACGCCCGCAACGCCTTTGACGGCCGCAATCAGGCTCTTGCGCAGCCCAGGAATCTGGCTCTTGGCGGGGTAGCCCAGTTCCACGTCAAACGACACGTCACTGCCGCTTATCTGCAGGTTTTTAAGCGCTTTGCTGCTGACAAAATCTTTACCCGTATTGGGGTCCAACACGGTCTGCAGGGCGTTCAAAACGGTCTGTTGCTCTAGGGCCATCGGGAAATTCTCCAGTTGAATCTGACAAGGCAGGCCGGGTACTTTTGCGAAGCCACCTTCACCTGCAGGGCTGACGGGAAGTCTAACGCGGCGGCTTAAACCATGAGCTGGCAGGGAATTGCGCCGGGCTGTTTCCCCCAGCGACTTAAAATCGCCGCTTAGTCCCTTAACGCCACCAGCCTCCTTCAAAGCCTTTTCTATGCCCCAGCGCCGCCTGTTTGTCACCACCGCCCTGCCCTATGCCAACGGCAAGTTCCACATCGGCCACATCATGGAGTACATCCAGGCCGATATTTGGGTTCGGTTCCAGCGCATGCAGGGCCATGAGGTGAATTTTGTCGGCGCCGACGACGCCCACGGCGCGCCCATCATGATCGCCGCTGAAAAAGCGGGCAAAACGCCGCAGCAGTTTGTGGCCGACATCGCGGCGGGCCGCAAACCCTACCTGGACGGCTTTCACATCAGTTTTGACAACTGGAGCTCCACCGACTCGGTGGAAAACCATGAATTGGCCCAGCAGATTTACCGCGATCTGCGCGACAACCCGGAAGGCTCCCTGATAGCGACCAAAACCATCGAGCAGTTCTTTGATCCCGAAAAGAACATGTTCCTGCCCGACCGCTTCATCAAGGGCCAGTGCCCCAAATGCGGAGCCAAAGACCAGTACGGCGACAACTGCGAAGTCTGCGGTGCCGTCTATGCGCCTACCGACCTGATCAATCCCTACTCGGCTTTGTCGGGTGCCACGCCGGTGCTTAAAAGCTCGGAACATTTCTTCTTCAAACTCTCCGACCCGCGCTGCGTCGAATTTCTGCAAACGTGGACCCAGGACGGCAAGCTCCAGCCGGAAGTCGCCAACAAGGTCAAGGAGTGGTTTTCGACGCGCCAAAACGCCGATGGCACCACCAGTGAAGGCTTGGGTGACTGGGACATCAGCCGCGATGCGCCCTACTTTGGCATCGAGATTCCGGACGCACCGGGCAAGTATTTTTATGTATGGCTGGACGCGCCGATCGGCTACCTGGCCTCGCTGAAGAACCTGCTGGAAAAGCGTGGCGAAAGTTTTGAAGACTACATGGCCGATCCAACGCTGAAGCAGTACCACTTCATCGGCAAGGACATTGTCACCTTCCACACTCTGTTCTGGCCGGCCATGCTGAAGTTCAGCGGCAGAAAAACCCCCGACAACGTCTTTGTGCACGGTTTTCTCACCGTCAACAACGGCGAGAAAATGAGCAAAAGTCGCGGCACCGGGCTTGACCCGCTCAAGTACCTCAGCCTGGGCATGAACCCCGAGTGGCTGCGCTACTACCTGGCGGCCAAGCTCAATGCGCGCAATGAAGACATTGACTTCAATGCTGACGACTTCATGGCGCGGGTCAACAGTGATCTGGTCGGCAAGTTCATCAACATTGCCAGCCGTACCGCACCGTTTTTTGCGAAGTATTTTGATAACAAGATGCAGCCAATCGCCATGAGCTCACTGCAAGGCGTCCCCGTCACAGCAAACACAGCAGGGTTCGTTGTAGCCCTCCAGAACAGTGTCGAAATTAAGGCGGCGTTCGAAGCAAGAGAATTCAGCAAGGCTCTGCGATTGACTATGGAAGTGGCAGATGCCCTCAATAAGGAATTTGACGGGTTCAAACCCTGGCTCTTAGCAAAGAATGCTTCCACTGATGCGGTCGCCAGAGAACAACTCGCACAAATTTGCGCCTCATCGATTGCAGGTTTTAAAGCACTAACGATATTCCTCAAACCCGTCTTGCCTTTGCTTGCAAAGGACGCCGAAGAGTTCCTTAACTGCGCACCCCTTACCTGGTCGGACATCGAATTGCCGCTTGATCCAAGTAAATTTATCCCACCGGGACATCAGTTGGGCACATTCAAGCCGCTGATGCAACGCGTCGATGTGAAACAACTCGACGCCCTGTTTGAAGCGCCCGCCGCCCCGGAACCCGAGAAGCTCACACCCGGCGGCGAAGAGCTCGCCCCCACCATCACCATCGACGATTTCGCCAAGGTCGACCTGCGCATCGCCAAGATCGTCAACTGCGAAGCCGTCGAAGGCTCCACCAAGCTGCTGCGCCTGACACTGGATGCCGGCGAAGGCAAGCTGCGCAACGTCTTCAGCGGCATTGCCTCCGCCTACAGGCCCGAGCAACTGATCGGCAAGCACACGGTACTGGTGGCCAACCTGGCGCCGCGCAAGATGAAGTTTGGCGTCAGCGAAGGCATGGTGCTGGCCGCCAGCCACGCCGACGAAAAAGCCCAGCCCGGCATTTATGTACTGGAGCCTTTGCCGGGCGCGACGCCGGGCCTGCGTATTCGCTAAAAAGGCGCTGCGTCAGCTGGCCTGCGGGCGCCGCATGACGCTTGAGCCTGCAGCGTCGCAGCGCTTAATCGCAAGGTCGGCACTGCCGGGCAAGAGCGCCTCCTGCAGACCCGATTGCCGAAATGATGGCAGGCCCGAGACCAGCGATGGCCAGACCCCGGTAAAATCAGCGAACCAAATGTTTTAGGCAGTTCAAACCCATGTCCTTTTTTCGCCGCCCCGACTACACCTCCGACGTCACTCAGTTCATAGAACAGCTCAAGGCGAAGAGGCCCACGCTGGAAGCCGAGCAACGGGCTGGCCGCGCCCTGCTGTGGGACAAAAACCTGAACCTGGCCGACGAGTCGGAATACAGCGAAGCACGCGTGCCGCAGCAGCCCTATGTGTACGGCAGCGGCAGCGACAGCCACCCCAACATAAAATAAGAGAAAAAAAGGCTTCAGGCCCAGGTTACACGGGCTCAAGCAGCTATATTATTTATAGCAAATTCCGCTGGACTGCTCTGGCCGCAGCGGCTGCAACATGCCCCAAATTTCCTCCCCGCCGTCTCCCCAGGAGCTGCCGCCGGCAGCCGGGCAAGATCTGCCTGCGGCCCTGACCCTGGACATGCCGACGGTGATTGACCAGGTCGCACTGGCCCGCCTCTATGGCGAGCCGCTGTTTGCCATGCCGCACGATCTGTACATCCCGCCGGATGCGCTGAAGGTGTTTCTGGAGGCATTCGAGGGCCCGCTGGACTTGCTGCTCTACCTGATCCGCAAGCAGAACTTCAACATTCTGGACATCCCGATGGCGGCGGTCACGCGCCAGTACCTCACGTATGTTGACGAAATCCGCGCCACCAATCTGGAATTGGCGGCCGAGTACCTGCTGATGGCTGCCATGCTGATTGAAATCAAGTCGCGCATGCTGCTACCGCCCAGAAAAACGGCGGAAAGTCAGGAACCGGAAGACCCCAGAGCCGAGCTGGTGCGACGCCTGCTTGAATACGAGCAGATCAAGCTGGCCGCCCACAAGCTCAACGAGGTGCCGCAATTCGGCCGCGATTTCCTGCGCGCGCAGGTCTATGTGGAGCAGTCTCTGGCACCGCGCTTTCCCGATGTAAATGTGGTCGATTTGCAGGACGCCTGGCGCGACATCGTGAAGCGCGCCAGACTGGTCCAGCACCATGTCATCAGCCGCGAAGAGCTCTCGGTGCGCGAGCACATGAGCCTCGTGCTGCGCAAGCTGCAAGGCCGCAAGTTTCTGGAATTTGAGGAATTGTTTGATGCCACGCGCGGCATGCCCGTGCTCGTGGTCACCTTCATTGCGCTGCTCGAATTGGCCAAGGAATGCCTGCTGGAAATCACGCAGGCCGAGTCCTATGCCCCGATTTACGTGCGCCTGGCCTACACCCCGACCTGAATCCTGACTGCCCTCCAATGAACCACTTGCCCAGCCCAACATCACCACAACATACTTTTGACGTGCTCATCATCGGCAGCGGCCTGGCGGGCCTGTCTGCCGCGCTGCACTTGGCCCCCACCCACCGTGTGGCCGTGCTGACCAAGCGCACCCTGAGCGATGGCGCCAGCGGCTGGGCCCAAGGCGGCATTGCCGCCGTGCTGGCCGAGGGTGACACTTTTGACGCCCATGTGAACGACACGCTGGTGGCCGGCGCCGGCCTGTGCGACCTCGCCGTCACCCGTGCCGTGATTGAGGGCGCGCCCCACGCGATTGCCTGGCTGCGCGGCTTGGGTGTGCCGTTCACTCTCGAGGGCGAGCAGTTGCACCTGACGCGCGAAGGCGGCCACGGCGCGCGCCGCATTGCCCATGTGGCCGACGCCACCGGCGCGGCCGTGCAGCGCACGCTGATCGACGTAGTGCGTAGCGCGCCCGGCATCACGCTGTTTGAACACCACACGCTGGTGGACGTGATCACGGCGCACAAGCTCGGCCTGCCCGGCCAGCGCTGCCTGGGGCTGTATGCGCTGGACGAGGTGACCGACGAAGTCCTCACCTTCCGCGCCCCGCAGACCATTCTGGCCACGGGCGGCGCAGGCAAGGTCTACCTCTACACCACCAACCCCGACACCGCCACCGGCGACGGCATTGCCGCAGCCTGGCGCGCCGGCTGCCGCGTGGCCAACCTCGAATTCATCCAGTTCCACCCGACCTGCCTGTACCACCCGCACGCCAAATCCTACCTGATCAGCGAGGCCGTGCGCGGCGAAGGCGGCCAGCTAAAGTTGCCCGACGGGACACGCTTCATGCCCCAGCACGATGCGCGCGCCGAACTGGCCCCGCGCGACGTGGTGGCCCGCGCCATCGACTACGAGATGAAAAAGCACGGCCTGGACTGTGTGCACCTCGACATCTCGCACCAGAGCCCGGCGTTTCTGCACGAGCATTTCCCCAACATCCTGGCGCGCTGCGCCGAGCTGGGCATAGACATCACCAAGGAACCCATTCCGGTGGTGCCCGCCGCGCACTATACCTGCGGCGGCGTGCTCACCGACCTGGCTGGCCGCACCGACCTGCCTGGCCTGTTTGCCATTGGCGAAACCGCCTGCACCGGCCTGCACGGCGCCAACCGGCTGGCCAGCAACTCACTGCTCGAATGCATGGTGTTTGCCCGCGCCGCCGCCCAGGCCATTGCCGCCGCGCCCGCCACGCCCGTGCCCGACCTGCCGCGCTGGGACAACAGCCGCGTCACCGACGCTGACGAATCGGTCGTCATCTCGCACAACTGGGACGAACTGCGCCGCTTCATGTGGGACTACGTGGGCATAGTGCGCACCAACAAGCGCCTGGAGCGCGCCGCGCACCGCATCACGCTGCTGCAGGCCGAGATCCAGGAGTTCTACGCCAACTTCCACGTCACGCGCGACCTGCTGGAACTGCGCAACCTGGTGCAGGTGGCCGAGCTCATCGTGCGCTCAGCCCAGCTGCGCCGCGAAAGCCGCGGCCTGCACTTCAGCCGCGACTATCCTGAACTGGCCGCCCCGGCTGCGCCCACCATTCTGGTGCCGCCCGTGGCCTGAGCGCTTGCACAACCCGCCTTCACCCCACCAAGGACTGCCATGCCCCACCTCATCGTCGAATACTCCCGCAACCTCGCCGGCTTCCCCGAGGCGCAAGCCCTCACGGAGCTGAACCAGGCCGTCACTGCCAGCCCCGAGATTGCCGACGAGGCCGACCTCAAGACCCGGTTCGTCGTGGCCAACAGCTTCGCCATCGGCACCGCACCCGGCCCGCGCGCGTTTGTGCATGCCCAGTTGCGCCTGCTGTCAGGCCGCACGCCCGAGGCCAAGCGCGACCTTTCGGAATGCGTGGCTGCCGTGCTGCGCCGCCTCGCGCCCAAGCCTGCGGGCGTGCTGGTGCAGCTCAGTGTGGAGATCGTGGATATGGACCGGGGCTCGTACACCAAAGAGCGGCTTTGATATTTTCAGGTTGAACCTGAATATTAATTAAATCAGGCTCTAGCGCTTGTCTGGCGAGCACTTGTAGCTCACTTTTTGATAGCTAATCGCTTGGGTTGAGCGTGGGTGCCCGAACGAGCGCCCAGCCGCGCACCGGTTTTCCGCTGTCTCGCCAAGGGCAAGTCAACGTCGCATGGTTGGGCGCCTGCTTCGTAGCTTTGCAGTCATTCGAGTTCGACCGGAGAAAAGCCTGTTCCGTCCAGAACCACCGGTCGGTCATGGCGCTACAAAGCGGCCGGTCGTCGGTGCTCTTGACCAAGCTTGAATTCCAGGATTTATTTGCCCTGGACTTGTCCTTCTTTGCGTTTTATCAATCGTAATCTCCAATCTCTGGATTTAATCATTGGCTGAGAAGTGCGTTTTTCGGGGGCAAGATCAGTGACGCCTACAAGCGATCAAAATGAATAGTCAAGAAGGAAATATAAAGCCTTAGCAAATGCAGTTATCAAAAAGAGGAGTTCAAATGAAGTACCTTGCAGTTTTGCTAAGCTCGACGATGCTGGTCGCATGCGGTGGGGGCGGCTCGGGCAGCTCGGACGCCTCAGCTTCACCGTCGTCCGCGGTATCGTCCTCAGCCTCTTCGTCCCCCGCGGTATCGCCCGCAAACGCCGAGCTCGCAAAATATGAGGGCGTCTGGCGGCAAGATTGCCTTAACCATATGCGCTTGACGATGACGTCCACTGCAACAAGCAGCACCATTTTCTCTGTCATGAGAAAAGAAGAGTACTTCGACAATCCAGACTGCACAGGTGCTTTGGTCGCGACCGGTAGCTTCGGTCAGCTAGACGAAACCGTGCAGTACACGGCAACATTGGCAAACGCCTCCGTCACATTGTTGACTGGCGAAACTGTCGTAGCCAACGTTGATCCTGCAACCTCAGTCTTGGCCGTGGCACCCTTCACCATAACGGGTAGCGGCGTGAAGTCTACGTATGTTCAAGGCATGACATTCGCAACCATTGCATACGCCAACGGAGAATACGTAGTCATCCAGCGCGCAGCGTTAAGCGGCAAAACCACCCACGGCGCACTCCTTCTACGGAATGGTGAGTTGCTCGCCCTCGTGCCGGTTGGAGACCCCACTACGTCATTCCAGGTTAATCACCGATACATTCGGTGATTAACCTGCTGGGCGACCCTCAACGAAAATTCCAGAATGACAGCTGTCAGTCGAGGCTGTGTCAAAACGTGAAAAGAAACACTTCGATCGAAAAATTGGGGGTACCAAAACCATTCCCGAGCCTGCCCGCGATCGCTGCACATGAGTCGTTCTACGAGGTCGATTTTTTATCTCGCATGAAATTCAAATTTTCATTGACGTTTTTACACACAGTCTGAAGGAGACGGTGATCGGGGGTGTCCTGAGCTTTTTCGCTTGAGCGACCGCATTGCCAGCAAAAGCGGTCAGCGGGGTGCGGCCAGTTGATGGCGCCTGCCGGCCAAAAGAAGACGGTCGAGCATTTCCCCCATAGTAGCCGCTTGATCATGTAATTGGCCCCCTACCCTGAATCGCCCCTGCACGCAGCCTGGAGCCAGATGGGCCATTTGCCTGCCCTATGTGCCGTAGCGAACAGACCATCGTCATCAAAAGGTGGATACATGTCTCAGCAACGAGTGGCCTCAGATCCGGTTGATCCGACTTTGACATGGAAAACCAGACTGGGGATTCGCCACTGTCGTGAAGCGTGTCATGGCCGCACCCGCAAGGGATCGGCCATGCATACGTCCCTTACGGCCTCAAATGAAGAAGGAAAGAAAATGAACAGAATCGAACGCTTATTCAAACCACTTATGTCGGTTACGCCATTACTGCTGGCCGCTTTGCTGGCCGGATGCGGTGGAGGAGATGATCGGATCGGCGCAAGCGTATCGACAGCCGCAGGCACGGGCACAGGCGCAGGAGGCGCTGGTCGAGGCCCCGCACCGGTAAACCTTAGATCAGCCGGAAATTTTGTGATTCTGGCTCAATCGCAGATTACAAATGTTCCGACTTCCACGGTTACCGGGGATGTAGGCTTGAGCCCGGCGACTGGTGCTGGCATTGGCTTAACCTGCGCGCAAGTGACCGGGGCGATATACACCGTCGATGCTGCTGGTCCTCTTCCATGCAGGGTGACCGATGCAACTCGGTTAACCACAGCCATAGGCGACAAAGGGACCGCGTACACCGATGCCGCCGGACGGGCACCCGATTTCACTGAAGTGGGAGCCGGAAATATTGGCGGGCTCAATCTCGGCCCAGCCACCTACAAATGGAGCAGCGCAGTTGTAATACCGACGAATGTCACGCTCACAGGCGGCCCGAACGATGTCTGGATCTTCCAGATAGCACAAGGCCTCACAGTAAGTTCTGGCGCGCGGATTATCCTGGCCGGTGGTGCACTGGCCAAGAACGTCTACTGGCAGACCTTCGCTGCTGCGGACATCGGAACAACCTCGCAATTTAACGGTGTAATACTGTCGCTAACATCGATCGCCATGAAGACTGGCGCATCGATAAACGGCAGACTGTTGGCAGGGACTGCTGTCACTCTCGATCAGAACACGGTCACACAGCCCGCCCCGTAAGGACGCCAGGAGCACCGTGAATGGGACCACGGAGACGGGCAACCAGTGGGTTCGTTCTTGTTTTCGGGCATCTTCGATCTACGCTCGAGGGGGTTACGCTGTGGCGGCGCTGATGTTGATTCAATACCGTCCTGACTTCCCGCAGCGTTTTGGCTGCATCGAAGATGCTCGCGCCCACTGTCAGCAGTTCTTCCCTTGGTACAACGACCGCCATCGCCATTCGGGCATCGGCTACATGACACCTGCTGCCGTCCATTACGGCCAGGC